>NZ_LZPK01000082.1:0-17516 GCF_001729375.1 Methanosarcina sp. A14
CTCTCCAGTTTGGAAGTGAGCTTTTTGACGAGTTGCTCAGGACCTCTACACGGATTACTCAAGTACTACATGAATAAGTAAGCCTTTTGAAAAAACTGCTTGCCCGCAACCCTTTTTAAAAAAGGCTTGACCGAAAACCCCGGCAACAACATGGTCGGCGTGATCAAACGGCTCAACGGTTGCATTCAAGATGGCTGAATTCTGATGAAGATGCGAGCTGAGTCATGGCTTATTTACGGGTAAGAGAAATAGTCTTCATTTGCTGAAAATGGCTAATTTAGGTATTATATTTTTCTGTTCTTTCAGATATTCTTTAAGAGATTCAAAAATGTCTTCATAAATTCTTTAGAGTTTCAAAAACATAAAAAACTTAAAGAACTTAGAGAACAGTGGATATAAGGTTTGGAAAAAATTAAAAAAGAGGAGGGATGAACCCTTCCGATTTTAAGTTTTTAAATAACCATGGAAAGCTCAGTCCACTATTCCTCCTGTATTTGCAGAGTGAACGGAACGCTGGTACCTTGCAAGGTAGCCTGTAACTTCCTTTTTTGGAGGTACGAATGCCGCCTTTCTTTTCTTAAGCTCTTCTTCTGAGACTTTAAGGTTCAGAACTCTTTCTGGAATATTAATCTCTATCATATCCCCGTCTTTTACCAGGGCAATTGGTCCTCCTTCGCTGGCTTCGGGAGAAACGTGTCCTATACATGGTCCGCGTGTGCCTCCAGAAAAGCGCCCGTCAGTTATCAGAGCCACAGACTCCAGCAACCCCATGCCTCCGATTGCGGCTGTAGCTGCAAGCATTTCCCTCATTCCAGGGCCGCCTTTTGGGCCTTCGTAGCGGATAACTACAATATCTCCTGGTTTTACATTGCCTGCAAGGATATTTTCCATAGCATCTTCTTCACAGTCATAAACTTTGGCAGGGCCTGTATAAACGCGCATTTTAGGGTCAACTGCTGCCTGTTTTACAACCGAACCGTCAGGGGCAAGGTTACCTTTAAGGACTGCAATGCCTCCTTCGGCATGTATAGGCTTGTCAAGAGTTGCAATTATCTCTTTATTGAGCTTCGGGTTAATAATCTTAAACTCGTTCAGGTTTTCCCCGATAGTTTTGCCGTTTACTGTAAGCTGATCTAGGTAAAGTTTGGAGGAAAGCCTTTGCATGACCGCCTGAACGCCACCTGCCCTATCAAAGTGTAGCATGAAATTAGGGCCGCCAGGGCGAAGAGAAATCAGGTGGGGAGTTGTCCTGCTCAACTCATCAAATTTTTCAAGAGGAAGATTCAGCCCGAATTCGTGGGCAAGGGCAGGAAGGTGCAGAGTGGTATTTGTGCTACCCCCGACTGCCATGTCTACCATTATGGCGTTTTCAAAAGACTTTAAAGTGACAATCTTTCTGGGAGTCAGGTTCTCTTTAACCATTTCAACGATACGCTCGCCGGATTCCTTGGCAATACGGACCTTTTTTGCATCCACTGCGTGAGCAGTTGCACAGCCCGGAAGGCTCAGACCAAGCGTTTCGGTCACACAGGCCATGGTGTTTGCGGTAAACATTCCTGCACAAGATCCGGCTCCTCCACAGGAAAGGTTTTCAAGCCTTTTAAGATCAAGTTCTGAGATTTTGCCTGCGCTGTAGGCCCCCACTCCTTCAAAGACCGAGATCAGGTCTGTATATTTGTCATCAACATAACCCGGAAGCATAGGCCCTCCAGTTACGACAATTGCAGGGATATCAAGCCTGCCTGCTGCCATAAGGTGACCCGGCACGATCTTGTCACATGTGGGAATAAGGACAATCCCATCAAACTGATGGGCTTTAACCATAAGCTCTATCGTGTCCTCAATAACTTCTCTGCTGGGAAGGGAATATTTCATACCCTCATGTCCCATTGCGATTCCATCGCATACTCCTATAGTATGGAATTCAAAAGGAACTCCCCCGGCGTTCCTGATTCCGGCTTTAACAGCCTCAGCAAGTTTATTCAGATGAATATGGCCAGGAATTATATCGTTCCAGGAATTAACGACTGCGATGAATGGTTTCCTCATCTCGGAATCTGTGACTCCTGTTGCTTTCAGAAGTGAACGGTTGGGAGCACGTTCAGGTCCCTCTTTGATGATATCGCTTCTCATTATAAATCTCCTTAAAATTTCATGATGAAAACTAAGTATAATGTATAGATAGGAAAAAACTTCATAGTATAAACAGGTTGGGGAAGAAAGAGTTGTAAAAACAAAAGAAGAAGGTACTGGAAAATTGGGGGAATAATCACAGAGACGCTGGATGAAAAGATAACTAATAAAATTAACTGCAATCCAGTTGGAATAAAAATCTGGCTTTGGAAATCTAAATGAAGAGTTTCAGGGAAAAACTCAATTTAACTAATATATATTACAAGTGGATAAAAGTCTATGTTTTAACCGTAAAAATTCCCAAACTTTTCACAAAAAGGCAAGATTCTATAATATCATCCAAATACTTATATAACGAATCAGATTTTTGTATCAATTGCATAGTGAACGGGCCTTCTCTGGACCACATCTACAAGATCACACCCGAACAAACAAACTATAAAATTAACCATGAGAGGATTATACCCGTTCACAGTTTATTCTGTTTTTCGTTTGAGTATTTATTTAATGATTAGTAGCAGGCGTATTTTCGGAATCTTTGACTCTCCAAGTGCAATTTTGGAATCGCCAGTATCTTCAAAACCATGAGTGTTATTCCTGAATGAAACAAATTGTTTTTATTACTAAGGAAGTACAGAGGGTCACGAATACCTCATCTTTATAGGCTGTTCGACAATTACTGGTAGTAATAAAATAATTATCGTCTGCTGTTAAATTGGAACTTTAACTTTATGAAATTTGCATTCCATTCCTTATTCCTTTCTTTTTAATGTGAAGAGTTCCATTTATTTCTATTTCTCATTCCAATTATTTTGTTTTTATTTGAGTAAATCCATAATTTTCTTGAGTTAGCTACCGTACACACTAAATTAAATTTGTTCTTGACTGATTTCAATCCTCTTGAATATATGGATCTAATCTCCAATAACTTTCAAAACGTCTTCTATTACCGTACTATTTTTTTGACGCCGAAGCTTTTACTATGTATCCATCAGTGCTTAATTACTCAAGACCTATTACTCCAAGATCTTTATTTAAATACTTCCGTGATCAATTTTTTATTTTCTTTCCTTAAGTCGCTGATTGTTCTAAATCAGGTTGCAGGTTTTCATCCAGATACCTGTAAACTACATTTTCTCGAACATTGCGAGCTATCGCTTGCGATGATCTAACCCTATCAAGTATCGATTGAATAAAAATCTTACATATTATGCAAGGATGATAAGAGTTGTGTCCATAATCGTTAGATCTTACTTTAAATTCACTAAATCCCTCTCATCTACAAAATACTCAACCAAATAGCAAACATGATCTAAAGGAATAAGATCTCGAATATCTGTATGTAAAGTCCAAACTTGATTTTTTGAATATTTGATGAAAGCCAGAACTCAAAATATTTGATATATTATTATAAAATTATTACTATGTATTCAAACCGTAACTCTAATTATCTGCGGTAATTGCTTGACTATATTACATTACAAGGTAAAGCGTCATCATTAGACCTCGTATGCCAAAGATATCGTTCGTAGTTAAATCGCTAACAGAGATTGGAGTAACTGTCTAATCTGACAAAGTCAAGATTGTTGAGCAGCCTGTTTAGGGGAGGGTAGCTGCAATCAATTTGATTTTTTACACAAAAACAGATTAATTGAAGAGTAAACAATATCAATCTTTCTAGAAATGTTGGAAAATTGACATATAGAGGGGTTTTGAGTGAAGATATTCGGTTAATTTAGCTTTTTATTCCAATTTAATATATTCTTGGAAATTTGAATTTGATAATTGATTATAATATAACTAAATATATAACAAAAATAGATCTTTGAATATAAATACTATAATTATAGTAAGTAAATTAATAATTACAAAAATTTAAACTTGATTAAATTTGGAAAGATATTTATGTCTAAAAATGTATTAAACTTCCTGCAATATAATTTAATACTGTAATATTTTTTTATACACTCAAGTGAGTTTTTATATGAGGAAAATTTATGAATGACTTAAAAATTGTTGTTGCCGGAGACGTAAGTGTAGATCGTTATTATTGGCCCAGAGTCAAATCCTCAAACGACGAAGATATAAACTGGAAATTGTACGATGGTATTAGCACAGAGAAACAACCTGGAGGAGCCGTTCTCTTAGCTGAAATAATAAAATGTTATCTTGTAAGTAAAAAAATTTCCCCTGAGTTAGTAATATCTCAAAATTGTAAAAATTTAATTCAAAAAAATTCTAATGAAATACTTCACACAAGTGTAAAATTAGATTTATTTCCTTCTTTCGATTCTAATGGTAAAAATAAGGAAGCTAAAATATATAGAGTAACAAAATATTTAGGTTACGCAACTCCTAAAGATGATATTAAATACCCACAACCATTAGAAATAATTGGTGATGATGAGAGTGCTAGTATCGTCGTACTTCACGATGCAGGAAATGGCTTCCGTAATGATAAAAATGTCTGGCCGAAAGCGATAAAAGGGGATAAAAAGCCAATTGTGATCTATAATATGTATCCACCTCTTTTTAATGGAGATCTATGGGATCATGTACTAAAGCATCATAAAGAAAATCTAATTTTAATCCTAAACGTAGACGATTTAAGAAAACTAGGCGCAAACATTAGTCGTTCAATTTCATGGGAAAAAAGTGCTATGGAGTTATTGTGGGAGATCGACAATAATGAAAAACTTGATAAAATTAAAGAGTTGACTAATGTAATTATCCGTTTTAAATTTGAAGGAGCGGTTCATTATAAAGGAAAAAACAGTAGATCAAATTTGTACTTTGACCCAGTATCAATAGAGGGAGGTTGGGATGGTGATAAATTTGGTAAAATGAGGGCTGGAACACTAGTCTTTGTTGCTGTTTTATCTTCACGTTTATTTTATGGGCTTGATAACAATAATGATTATAAAGTTCAGATAGGACGTAGTATTAGAAGAAGTTTAATTACATCATATAAGTTTCTACTGGATGGTTATGGAAATCATAACAGCACCCCATCCTTTAAACAAACTTTTTCAAACCTCTTTAATGAAAATGATCAAGGTTCCAGTAATAATGATCCTTCTTCATATAACGATAACTCATCTATAAGTAAATCCCCGAATGATCTTTCTTCATATAACAATAACTCATATATAATTAAATCTTCGAAATCCTCTGCTAGTCGTATACAATGTGTCACATTACCACAAATAGATGGTGCAATAAGACCAGATCCAAGTTTTTGGACAATTCTTGGAGGAAAAACAGAAAAAGAGTGTGCTGAAAAGAAAGAAAAGCCTATTGATCTAGAAAAACTTGCTTTAAATATAGTTACAGATGGGCTATCTACTCTTAAAGATTTTCCAGTAGGAATGTTTGGGAAATTAATTACAGTCGACCGAGCAGAGATAGAGAGTTTCAGAAGTATAATGAATATAATGAGAGAGTATATCTATTCTGAAAATAAACAAAAACCTCTGTCTATCGCAGTTTTTGGATCTCCAGGTTCTGGAAAGTCTTTCGGAATAACTGAAGTTGCAGAAAGTATAGATAACAAAAGAATTCAGAAAGTAGTTTTTAATATTTCGCAATTTACATCTACCAAGGACTTGGCAAGTGCCTTTCATAAAGTTAGAGATATTTCCTTAAGAGGGAAAATTCCACTAGTATTTTTTGATGAGTTTGATTCCAAGTTTGAAAGGGAAAATTTAGGTTGGATAAAATATTTTTTAGTACCAATGCAAGATGGGGAATTTATGGACTGTGATACCATGCATCCTATTGGAAAATCAATATTTGTTTTTGCGGGAGGCGTTTACTACACATATGACGATTTTTATAATTACTGTCGTTTATGTACCAACCAAAATATCCCTTCTGACAAAAATTTCTGCGATGATGTATCTAATAAATGCCCCGATTTCTTGAGCAGGCTTAGAGGATTTGTCAATATTCTTGGCCCTAATAAAACAGGTGATTTTGATGAGGCATACAAAATCCGTAGGGCAATTCTGTTACGCTCATTGATTGAAATGAACGCTCCAAATATGATCGATAGTAATGGTAATTTGCATATCAATGAAAAATTGTTAAATGCTCTTATCGACGCTCCAGGATATATTCATGGGGTACGCTCAATGCAGGCAATGGTGGATATGAGTATGCTTCATGAGGAAAATTCATGGCAAAAAGCCTCTTTACCTCCTAAAGAGCAACTTAAACTTCATATTGATGAAATAGATGCATTTTATCGAATTTTGGTCTGAAGCTTGATTTTACCTTAAGTGTGTAAGTACCCGCAACGAAGTAACCTATGCAACTTATGATTTATTGTGACTTTGATTGGCTACCTTGATCGTGAAAACCAAAACGTCCAATTGGAAATCTGCATAGTTTATTCTGAGACGGAGCCTAAGTATTAAAATTATATTTTCCAATAAATAAAGATACATCAAATTGTGGTCGGCCACTTCACTCTAAAAAATAGGTATGCTTCAGACCGCCCACAATTTGATTTTTAAAGATTTTTAAATCTTATTTTGCAAAGAACTGGTGTTACAGTTATGTGAATATAAAATAGCTAGTGAGGGTCACTTCATTCACAGACTTGAAAGTCAGGGCGTATTCGCGCCCCTCTGTGCCTCTATAGTAGTAAAAAGTCTCTAATTTCTTTTGGAACTGTATTAGGAATGTAGTTATTTTTTAACTGGCGATTTTTTTTCAGCATATTAACATTTGGTGAAGTTTTTGCTTTTTTGTGTTAACTTCATGAGATGTTTTTTATCCGTTTTAGTCATGTTTGCTAACTCCATACAAGGTTTATGCTGTTAATATATTCTAATTGTTCAAGGCATCAAGATCGCGACATAATTTGAGTATAACATCTAAATAATATAGACTCATTGAAAAATAATTAGTTTTTTAATGGATATTAAACCTTATTTTCCCAATTAAATGTAGTGTCAGCCCTTACCCCTTTAAGGTACATTCATTAAATGATCTATTTGCTGTTTAAAGGACTTAAATACTTTAATTGATAATTTAAACGTTGATTTTTCCTTACTTTTAACATTAAATTCGGTATGGATAAAAACGATATCACATGCCTTATTTATAAATAAACATAAATTGTAAAAGAATAAAGTATTTATCTCGCTCTCTTCTTGATTTTAAAGAGTATTATAAATTATTTATCTAAAAAATTGATTTTTAGAGTGTACCTTAATTGGAGAAACCCTAAATGCATACTTATTATCCAAAATAAGCATTGTATATCCTTAGTTTTAGTACTGATTTGGAAGGACCCTAAAATAATAGTTTAATAGCTTGGTCTAATGTTCTGATTTTTCTGTTTGTTTCTTCATTCCAGATATTTATAGAAAATGCCAATAATAACATATTGCAAACCTACATACAGAAGTAAGCGAACTCGAACAAAAGCTATACTATCTATGTAATTTTCTATAATTTATGTAATTATCTATAACTGAACATATATAAGGACTTAAGATTGTAATTACATACTTATAAAAATCTGGAGGTTGTGCAGTGAGTGCAGAATGTTGTACTGAAAGACAACAACACAATTTAATGATTGAAGAAGAGATTGAAAAAATAAAAGCGGAACTCGAAATAGCATCTGAGAAGGTCGCGTATTTCGATAGTTTAATAGTAGCCGCAGATAACCTGAAAAAATCTGCAGAGAATAAGATTATACAAACACAATCCAAAAAATTAGATTCGATCACCAACAAATTGGATTCACAAATTCAAAGTCTCGGAGAACTAATAAGGAAAGCTGAGATCAAAAGAGAGGAAGCAGTAAACAAAGTACTGGACGCAGAAGTTAGTATAATAGTGCTAGAAAATAAAATATTACACTTAAAATTAGCAAATTTTTAATCAATGTATAAAGGTCAAAAAGTAGTTGTGTGATGGGAAAATGTGTAGACTCTGTTTTTAAATTACAACCAGAACAGTGGCGCGAACATACCCATTACTTTTGGTGGGGTGGCCGTCCGCAATTTGATTTTCTTACGTCCTTATGATGAGATTGGAAATTACGGTGTATTCTGAAAAATGAATCCTGAAAGTAGATCGCAATATTAAGTATAAAGAGACTGAAGTAGGGTCTCCCTCATACCCTACTGCAGATCTTTAATGGAGGTTTTATGTTGTTTTAGACTTTTTGCCATTTTTGGGTTTTTTGCCATTTTTCTTTATTGTACTCCAGATTTACCGGTTTACTCAATTACTGTATCGTCTTCTAGAAATCCACTTACTTCACGCTTACCGATAAAAGTCTCTTTTTGAGATCTTTTAACTTTTACGTGTCTGATTAATGATGGGGTTCATGATAGACATCCAGATTTTAGAGACCCTATCTATGGTGGTATAATTATGAAATTTAACACCAGAGTTTCTCTAGCTGCAGACTTATACCTGCAATCTAGGAGTACGGATTCTTATTACCGTGCATTTATTATATATATTTTTCCCTTAAGGTGATAAAACAGAATTCGATGCATAAAGCTGAGTATCGGGGAGCTAAAAAAACTCATTATTTATAGTTATCGCTGTTAGCATTAATAACGACAAGAAAATAAAACGCTGTAATCAAAAAAATTGATGCTATCTAGATATGTAATCATATAAATGAACTATAGATAAAAAGCAAGAGCACAGAACACAAGAATAAAGGAGCGCAGGAAAGGGATATTAAAGAGTCCTGTGAAGGTGATTATATAGATGGATGAGGGGTCCCGAGGGCAAAGATCGTTAAGTTTGCGAGGGAAAGTGCTTTGTGAAGGTGATTGTGTATATGGGTGAGGAATTAGAGAACTATGGAGCTTTGAACGCGAACTTCCAGAACGCTGGTAGTAAAAACAACGTAGGAGGAGAAGCTCTCCACGCAGCTCTGGAAAGAGAAGAAACTCTGAGAATGATGATCAATAACAGCCACGTAGTGCTCTTTCTCTGGAAGAACGAAGATAAATGGCCTGTGGAGTTTGTCTCCGAAAATGTGACAAAATTCGGATACTCTGTAGAAGATTTCACTTCTGGAAGGATGCGATATAAAGATCTAATATACTTAGGTGATCTCAAAGAGATTGAGGAAGAATTTGAGAAAAAAGTAAAAAGTGGGGTTTCTACGTTCAGCCTGGAATACAGGATTGTAACAAAAACAGGAGATCTCCGCTGGATAAACGAAAGGACTTTTATCCAGAGAGATAAAAGTGGAGAGGTGACATACTTCCAGGGAGTAGTGCTTGATATCACCAGACGGAAAAAAGGCGAAGAAGAACTGAAAAAAACTCTTAAAATGCAGAAAGTGTTGATTACAGCAGTTAATAATAGTCCTGCAGTGGTCTTTCTCTGGAAGAATGAAAAGTACTGGCCTGCGATTTTTGTATCCGATAATGTAGTACAGTTTGGATACACAGTTGGCGACTTTCTATCACAGAAAATTCAGTACGGAAAAATCATACACCCTGATGACCTGAAAAGAGTAGAAGAGGAACTTGACAGGAGCATTCAAAAAGGGGAGGTAAGCTTCAACTCTGAGTACAGGATTTTTACAAAAGCCGGAGATATGTTGTGGGTAAACGAGAGAACCTTTATTCAGAGAGATATAGAAGGAAAAGTAGCCTGCTTTCAGGGAATAGTACTGGATATAACCCATAGAAAGAAAACTGAAAAAGCCCTGAGAAAATCATTAAAAACGCAGGAAATGCTGGAAAGCATAATTAATAAAAGTCCGGCAGTAGCTTTTCTAAGAAACAATATAGGGAGAATTCCTACAAATTTAGAAAAATTGTCTGCAAATTTAGAAAACTGGCCTGTAGATTATATTTCTGAAAACGTAACGCAGTTTGGGTACTCAGTAGAAGATTTTCTTTCTGGAAAAGTACATTATGGGAACATAATCCATAGAGAAGATATTCAGGCAGTGGCTGAAAGTCTGGCACGCTCGGTAAGAGAAGGATATGATTCCTTCGAGATGGAATATAGAATTATTACCGGAGACGGCAGTATATACTGGGTCGAAGACCGAACACTTATTCAGCGAGACAGTAAAGGCAAAGTCACTCATTTTCAGGGAATAGTCATCGATGTTACTGAGAGAAAAAAGGCTGAGAAAATGCTCGAAATCCAGAGGGAGCTGGGGGTATCCCTCAGTACTACCTGGAATCTTCAGACCATGCTTAACCAGATCCTTGACACCTGCCTGAAAATAGAAGAGATAGATGCTGCAGGCATATATTTGAAAGACGAACTTCTGGACCAGATTAATCTGGTTGCACATCGGGGACTTTCTCCCGAATTCGTGAAAAGTGTTTCAATATATAGGGCAGATTCTCCTGAAGCTCGGCAGATATGGACTGAGAAACCGGTCTACAGGATGGATTTTTTTGCAGATAAAATGACAGATTTAATCAGGAAAGAAAAACTTACTGCAATCGCCGTGATTCCTATGAAGCACAGAGGAGAAATCATAGGCAGCCTTAATTTTGCTTCTCATACTACAGACCGGATTCCACAGAACGTATGCAATTTTCTTGAGAGTGTAGCTCTCCAGGTAGTGAACTATATATCTCCTCTTCGTATTGCGGCAGACCTTGGATAATATTTTTTCATACGTAAAGTCAACCTGATCCTGGACGAAACCCTTATTTAAATTAATTTTTATAATTAATGCAGGATTGAAAAGTGAGAAAACTTCGGGTCTCGCCTTGTTTCCCGGTTTTTGGAAAATACGCAAACCTGTTTTGATCACTTTTTGTCCGTTACTGACGTTAATATAAGATCTTACATAGGGTGGGGGATAATATTGAAGGCGGTAGTAGTTTATCTCAGTACCTCGGGGAATACGAAAGCTATGGCAGAAGCAATAGCTAGTGGAATTGAGTCAAAACATGTGGATGCAAAAGCTATTAGCTTTTATGACGTAAAACTCGAGGATCTTTACGAAGCCGATGCGATCGCAGTCGGTTCATCGACTTTTTATTACAGGATGCTTCAGCCCATGGAAAAATTCATGGATGAAACTCTAGCTTCCACAAACCCAAAAGGAAAAATAGGGGTTGCTTTCGGATCGTACGGATGGAGCGGAGAAGCACCTATAATGATAGCCGAAAAAATGCGAGACATGGGAATGACTGTCATAGACCCTGTACTCAGGATACTGCACAAGCCCACAGACAAGGACCTGCAGGAGTGCAAAAGGCTTGGAGTTGACATTGCCGAAAAGCTAAAGCATAGAAGTAGCAAAACTCCACAACCACAGGGAGCACCGAGTTAACCTCAGTTTTGAAAGCATACAAACTTGATATCTAAACCTACTCCAAGCCCGGTAACCATGAAAATACTGGACGGAAAACCAAATTAAACTGCAGAAACCACCGAAGATGCGGGAAACACCCAAAGACTATACCTCTGTTTTTTTCAGCGTCTTCGGTATTAATTTACTTCACTGTCGAAACCTGGGAAAATCAGTCTTTGATAGAGTTGAACGCAAGTTTCTCTAGTCCATAATTCAGTCGTCTTGAGCCAACCGTTGCGCCGGTTAATCACGCCGACCATGTTGTTGCCGGGGTTTTCGGTCAAGCCTTTTTTAAAAAGGGTTGCGGGCAAGCAGTTTTTTCAAAAGGCTTACTTATTCATGTAGTACTTGAGTAATCCGTGTAGAGGTCCTGAGCAACTCGTCAAAAAGCTCACTTCCAAACTGGAGAGCTGAAGGCTCGTAACTTATCAGGCTTTCCCTATCGAAATGCTTCTGACTTTTCGGGAAAAGGGAAATCATGACAAATCTGTCGGTTGCGGTAAGATTTGCGATCCTGAGTTCTCCAGAGTACAGGAAAAACTTCACGTTCTCGAAGGTCAGTATATTCTGGAGTTCTTTGAGGTAATCCTCAGAGTAGTGCTCAAAAACAGGTTCAGACACGAGAAAAGAGAGCTTGACTCCTTCTCTGGCAAGTTCCTGGCACATCGAAATAAGCGAGGAATCAAAATAGGCTATGCATTCAAGAATACTACTCGATTTAGAGAGGTTGTCAACAATCTCTGGATCAAGCTCGAACATCCTGTCCAGATCTGGCTGAATCAGCTTACACTTTCCGAGTTCTCCAAGCCTCCTTCGGAAAGAAAGGGGAATTCCCTGAAAATCTCTTTCAGCCCAGTAATCAAAATTGTCCTCGAAAACATTAATTATGCTGACAAGAGGCTGCATCTTTTCAACAAGGACTTTTCCTATAAGTGAGAGGTTGTAGGTTTTGTCTTCCTGAACAACCAGGGATTTTTCTTTTAATTTTTTTATCTGAGGCAAAATGGCAGTTGACGTTACCTCAAGGGCCCCCTTGATCTCATCCATATTTTTCGGCCCGTCTTTCAGAAAGAGCAATAACTGCTTTCGCTTGTCGGAAAGAAAAATCAACTCTAGAAGTTCTAATTGCAACCCTTCAGTCTCCTATTGAATTTTATATAGCTAAAGAGATTAGAGCTGTCAAAGGTATATAAGTTACTACTGTTTCCAACCTTTTTATATATTTAAATTTATTAAAATTGTTATATTGATAATTGGACTGGGTTAATAGACTAAAGAACTATTTTGAAGAAGTTTTTTATGAAGAAGTTTCCCACGTTTTGCCCTGATATATAGAGTTCATCCCAAAACCAACTTTATTCCCATCTCACATAAATTTACATAACTGTTTTCCGTGATCAGAAACTCGATTGCGTATTCAAAATTAGTTATTTAAAGAGTAATTTTGAGTTTTGGGATCGGCTCATAATTAAACAGAAAATAAAGAGTAAATGAAAAACTACCAATTTTACAAAAAGAGTGTAAAATAGATAATAATTAAAAAACATACGGAGTCTCCTCGCCCTGGAACGCTCACGCTACTTTCCAGGATAAGGGAACCCATTTAGACTCCTTAAAATTAAGGTTTAAGCTAGAATCTGGATAATAGAGAATATTCTCAAAGACTTGAGACTAATTATATAGCTTTACCTGCACTCAAGAATCTAGTGGAAATTCCTGATCTGATATTTATTCAGGCAGAAGCTTCCTTGGTCAGGATATAAGCAACCATCTCAGGATTGAGTTTGCTTTCTCTTGCAACCTTTTCTTCGATTCTTTCAGCAGGTGTCCCTTCCGATTTTAGCTCCCTTATTTTTTCAATGACTGAGGAAGGAATACTGTAGTATTCGTTAATATCCTTCCTGTGACCCCAGACATCACCTTCGATAAGCTGGATTCTCTGCATCTCAAGGAACATTTCTATAGATTTCGACACCGTGCGCCTATAAGATTTGGGCAACTGAATTACCTCAATTTTCGGGCAAGTTTCAACGAGTGCAAAAATGTCCTTGTTCGAAGGCCTGAAGGCCAGATGAACAACACGCTCATTAGGATTGAGAGTGAATATTTCCTCTCTGGAACTAACGACTCTAATCTTCATGTATGCAATTCCCCCACTATAAAGTTCTTATTTTTTACCTCAATATAAACTACTTATACTTATTATAAATATTTATCTGCCCGCGCTTTTAATTTTTACGTAGTTACCAAGTCTTCGATATCCGTTTCAGTCCCCATAAAGGCCGGTAAAAGCCTGGAAAGAATAAGACCTGCAAAAATAATCATAACTCAGAAATTTTAGTCCTCGCGGGAATTCTCAGCAAAGAAATAAAAGAAAAAACAAAAACCTGTTTCTGAACGTGCTACTGAACGTGCTACTGAACGTGCCCCCTTTAACGTGCTCCCTTAACATGCTCCTAAATGTACTCCTGAACGACTCCTAAAACAGAGATATACCCATAAAGTTTGAGAAATATTCTGGAAATATAACATTGCAAGTATAACCATTCAGTACCGCAAAATCCGGAAAGAAAAAGCCACCCTGCTATTATATAATACTTGATGTCAGGTCATCTGGCAGCTTCATACTTCATAGGAAGAGCTAGAAATCCAGAAATTAAAAAAACAGGAAATAATTTTGGAAGAAAGATATTCTTTGAGACATACAATTGCCCCAGAAAGGAAAAAATAAGGACAGAGGTTACTTCATGCCGTAAAAATCAAGGTATCAGCCTACTGCATATATCTTTTCCCGATTAACTATTAGCACAAACTTTACGATAAACTTATACTTTCTGGCATTTTTTGAATAAAAAATTATTAGGAGAAGCAGTTTGTTACTTTTCCTGTAAAATCACAAATCTCAAAAAGTTGTTGGGTAGAAAATTCCATATAAGTAGATCAATTTTCTCCATAGTGCGCAAAAACTTGACTTCAAATTTAAAGCAAATTTGAGACACTGCTTTAGGATTTGGCATTTGGTCAGTTGAATATGTTATCACTTTAGAATCCGGAGCTAAGAATACGACTTTTCTGACTTTGTTTTCCAAAAAAACGGGTTGTACTTCCTGTCAAACTTTTTTAGCTCCTTAGAGACAAACATAGAGAATTAAGGATAAGAAATCCTGAGAGACACATATAGAGAATTAAGGATAAGAAATACGTCATAAGAGCCTGTTATTGAAGTAGGGTAGTATAACTGTTGTATATCAGGTATTATTTACCCTGGAAAGACCAGCTGTTCAGGGATAATGCAATCCGCAAATATTGCAGTCCATAGCGATTCCTGGTTCTGTACTGCACAGGAAATCCGAAAGACTGGAGAAATGTATGCAGGTAGCTATACCCAAAATTCTACTTGAAACATGCCAGGATTATTTAGAAAATGCTGCAGGCAGAGTCTCTCTTAGAGTAAATAAAAAAATCTGAGATCCCAGCCTATCAGCAGCTTAAGAAGTCAAGTTTCAACCTGAAACAAATTGCTTTTGAAGTTTAAATTGCGCGGAATTATAACTCAGGCAAACGGATGTTTTGCTGAATCTTTTTTAGCAAGCGCTTCTTTGACAGTAGGCCTGCCTTCCATAGCTCTTGCTATTGCAAGCTTTGTCGCCTCATAGTTAAATTCATAAACTTTGTCCTTATCTTTCGCATCCCATTCAATAAATACGGAAACGATAATAAAAGTGTCATCAGCCTGTTCTTCAGAGAGCACTCCATCAGCTACGGAATCCATAACTGCCTTTGCAACTGCAGCCTGAGCCGGCCCGAACATAAGAGCAGCTTGCGATACATTTTTAATCGTTACCTTATTTACAAGCAAGGTCGCAGGTTTGGGCTGGATATTTGGTTCCAGGACTGCAAGAAGTGGAGTATGACCCTGCCTGGGCATTGCAAGCGAATTCATAAACGCTGCTTCAACTGGGCTTCCTCTAGGCCCAATAACAAGATCTATGTGTGCAACTTCCGGACCAGAGCCTATGAGAGCTTCTCCTACCATACTTTTTAGGATATTTTTTACCAGATTTAACACCTCAGCGTATTTTATAAACAAAGACTTAATACCCAAAATCGCCAGAGAGAAGAGAATAAATTTTCATATCGTCAATGGATAAGATGGCGAATTAGTTATTAAGCATAATTACTCCTTAGGGAGAATGATTAACCCTGTTAATACTTATACACATACATAAATAATTTGCCAGTTCTGGATTAAACAGAGCAATGAAAACAGAAGTTCGAAATCAGGTGCAAAAAGGAATAAGTAAATTAGACAAAAAACAGAAATATTCAAAAAAAGCTTCAAAAGGCAAAACCATGACGATAAAACTTCAAGCTAATGACTGGAAACTTAAAGTATCGGTTCAAAAAGAAATACCTGAAAGGATTTCAAGTCTTTTGTTCCAGTGGTCCAATCCTCTTTTTGCTGCATACCAGTCGAAAAAACTGCTTTCTTTATTTATAGTTGGAGTTTCGAGCTCTGCCTGGAGTTCAGCAGAACTGAACCCAAATTTTGTTTCGAAATCCCTGCAGATTGCAGAATAACTTTTGATTTTATACCTGGCAACGTGCTTTTCATGCTCAAGAGCCGAGCGAATAGCCTCAGTCACTTCGTGAGGCGAGAAATTAGTTTCGATATTAAGCGTGAAACTCATAACTATCCCCCACTAATATTAGCCTCTTATTCCATTAAACAGTTATCCAAGGTAAATGGTTAGACACACTTGCTACCTGAAAAACTCTGTATTTTAAGCTTTAAGAACAAACTGAAAGCCTTTAATTTTTTAAAGCTTTTATATTTTGAGCTTTTTATATTTTGAGCTTTTTATATTTTGAGCTTTTTATATTTTGAGCTTTTTATATTTTGAGCTTTTAGAACTTTTATATGAGGGTCTAACTGTTAGCTGCTCACTATTATCTACATTTAACTTCAGATGAAATAAAACCTAAAGAATTATTGGATTCGTTTTGGCTGAAACCGGTACTGCTTCCTTTTGTAAATATGAAAAAAGATCGGTCCCCCATTTGAGAGCTTGAGGCTCGGAGCTGAACAGGCTTTCATGCTCAAAAAACTTTACTTGAGGAAGAATGGTGAGCAGGAAGAACCTATCTGTAACTGTAACTCCTGCGAGTTTAGAGTCTTTCGGGAAAAGATACAAGCTGACATGTTCAAACTGAACCAGAGTTTGGAAACTTTCGCTGTAATCAGCTTTAAATCTCTTTAACACAGGCTCGGTCAGGATTAAAAAAATCTGAGCTTCTTTTTTTGCGATTTCCAGGTAGAGAGAAACAAGTGAGGGATGAAAATAGGAACTGAAGCTGAGAACCTGCTTTGAAAGAAGGAGATTTTCCACAAACTGAGGGTCCAGTTCGAACATATGGCTCAGATCTGGACGGATAAGTTTGCAGTTTTTCAACTCCAAGATTCGACTTCGTAAAACATGAGGGATTCCATCGAAACTCCGTCGTGACCAGTAATCAAAATTATCTTCGAACACCTCCAGAGTATCCAGAAGAGGCGACATCTTATCTACAATCGCTTTTCCCATAACGGAGAGCTCATAAGTGTGACCCTTCTGTATAATCAGTTCTCTGTCCTTAAGTCTTTTAAGCTGGGGGAGGATAGAGACAGAGTCTACAGACAAGTGTTCCTGAATTTCGTCTATGGATCTGGGCCTATCTTTGAGGAAAATCAGGAGGGTTCTGCGCCTTTCAGACCGAAAGACCAGTTCCATTAACCCGATTTTTGTGCCCATCAGAACCACCATCAAAAAAGCTTATTATATGAAGATGGTATGACAGTTATAAATACATTTTCATTAATTTTACACACTTGAAAGTAAGTATTAGATACAAAAAAGCTCCATTTTTAAATTTTGGAGCATTTTAACCCCAGAAATATATAAGAACTTTTTAATTTTATATATGATGATAATATAAAAGGAATCTCAAACAGTTTCTCAAAAAGTTGTCAATTCGTTTTTTAGAAGTTGTCAATTCGTTTTTTAGAAGTTGTCAATTCGTTTTT
>NZ_LZPK01000083.1:0-15367 GCF_001729375.1 Methanosarcina sp. A14
GGTATCGATTTCATGTAAATGGGCCAAAATTTAAGGCCGGCTTCTAATGCAAAATCAATAGCTTTCAGGCAAGAAAAATCCTTAACCGACGACCAATGCAACCGATTCTAAGTATTAAATTCTCGATACAAACAACCGATTCTAAGTATTATTTCGTAGGCTATTTTATATTAATATATTTAATAAAAATATGAAATTATTCAATATTTTGTGTGGGTTGAAAAAAATTGCTTATTAGAAAGTAGCAAGACCAAAAAGAGAAACATAAGCTTGTATATGATTTTCAACAACAAATGTTTCTAAATACAAAGTTAAACAGTTTTTAGACTATTTTATCAAAAGGCCTTAAAGCCAATCCAGGAGATAGTTAAAGATGAGTGCAATAACTGGGGAGATACTCACCTTCTCTCAGGAGAAGGGGCCTGATGTAAAACTTAAAGTTTTTGGTGATGAATTCTATTCCCGCTACGAGAACCTTGACGGATATACGGTGGTTTATGATATAGATTTAGGACAGTTCTGCTACGCATATCTAATCAAAGGCGAATTCGTCTCCAGCGGAGTGGACTTAAGTCGTGCTCCACCCGAGAAGATTTGGCGGCATCTCAAAGAGTCAGAACAGGTAAGAAATTCCAAGTTCGAAACCAGATATGCCAGGATGAATCCTCCGGCAGAGCTGTATCGGCCCGTTGCTAATCTCAGGACCTTCGGGCCCAATAAGGGTCTTCTTGAAGGTCGCAGGTTATCCGAGGGAGACATAAAAGGATTGACCATTCTGGTCCAGTTTAAAGATGTGAAAAGCAATGTCACCCAGGAAGACGTGGATAGAATGCTCAACGGAGAAAACTACACCGAAAACGGGAATTTCTGCTCTGCCCGAGAGTACTTCCGGCTCATGTCTGGAGGAAAGCTGAATTACACCAATGTGGTAGTCGGGCCGATAACCTTAAGCAAGAACAGGCAATACTATGCCAACCATCTGCTGGTTGAAGAAGCCCTGGACATGGCAATAGACAGCGGTGTGGATCTCAAGATATTCGACTCGCAGGACGAGGGAATAGTGGATGCTATCAACTTCCTCTATGCAGGACAGACCCAGTACATAGGAGAGCTATGGCCCCATAATTACTTTCTGAAGCTCAAGCGCGGCAACATGAAGACCCATTTCTATATGCTTTCCAGCCTTGGTCGGAGCAAAGAGGACATGAGCATAGGCACATTCTGCCATGAGAATGGACATATGCTCTGCCGCTGGCCAGATCTCTATGACTACGGCGTTAGAGATGGCGATTTTGAAAAGAGCGCAGGTCTCGGCTATTACTGCCTCATGAGCGCGGGCAACCATAACAATAATGGAAGGGTACCATCCCCTGTGTGTGCTTATTTGCGTTATCTTGTGGGCTGGTGTGACAATGTGGTGCGCCTGACCAGACCAGAGAAGTACCAGACAGTGCATGGAGACTACAACACGGTCCATATATTTGAGAGCCGGAAACGCCATGAAGACTTCTGCAATGAATACTTCTTGATTGAGAATCGGTCTCAGTTGGACCTTGATAAAGATATACCTTCCAGCGGTCTGGCCATATATCATTGTGATATACTTGGGTCCAATGAGTGGCAGGGAGGAACTCCCACCAAGCATTATCAGTGCGGATTGCTTCAGGCCGACGGACATCTGGACCTTGAAACCAACCGGAATATGGGAGACGATATGGATCTATTCAAAGAGACAACGGCCACAGCCATAAGCCATTCCACTCTGCCATCCTCCAACTTGTGGGACGGCTCGGAGTCCGGCCTGACCATCTCCAACATCTCAACACCCGGCCAGATTATAACATTCCAGGTGGGCACATCTGAAGTTAGACCCGCCATACAAGCAATAAAGCCGAGTATCAAAGAAAAAGAAATTCCAAGGCATGCAGAGCTTATAAAGATCATGGAAGAAGCCCAGGTTAAGATTGATGAAGGGTTAGAAAAATTAAAGGCAATTGCCTGAAAATAATCTTTTTAAGGAAACTTTTTTGCCTTATATACCTCTTTTTTACTTTTTCACCTTAATCCGGTTCTTCTGCTGATTTCCTACCTAAGCCTTAAAATTTAGCCCCTCTAAACCTTAACCTGATCCCCCGAAACCAAGGTTTCCCAGGCCAAAATTCTCTTCAAAACATGGCTGTTTAGGGAAAAAAGCTTATCGATTTTAGCATTCTGCTTCATGTAATGTAAAATTCTCTTTGAAAACAGGATCTCAACAGCACTTTGAAATATGGATTTAAGATTCTGCTTTATGTAATGTAAAGTTCCCCTTCGAAAACCTAACTTTTTCTTATTTTCTTTTACTAAAGTGATGACTCCAATTTTATCATTTTCTCATTTACTGGCATTAGAATATTCAAAGATTAATATAATCGTATAGATTTTTATATTATTAAATCAGAATAAGGAAATGGGTTTCCGGATATGCAAATGCCTGATGCCCTCTTCTTTGCTTACTGAAATTTAATTTAGCCTTCAGACTACCAGAACCAACAGCTGTCTTTATATAAAATTCAGTGAATGAAATCAATACACTGATAAACTAGGGAGTGAAAAGACATGGTAGCAAAAATTAATGCCGATGCCTGCACTAGTTGTGGAAGCTGTATAGGCGAATGCCCTGCATGTGCAATTTCCCTCAACGATAATGATGTTTCGTTTGTCGTTGAAGATAAATGCAATGACTGCGGCGTATGTTTATATGTATGCGTACATGGGGCAATTACCATCGTATAAAACTCTAAAAATTTATATAAATTCATGGACTACTCTAGTGTCAAGTCAAACTTAAAACGTCGTAAAGTATTTCTTATATCTTTTCATAAGTAATTCTAAGAGTACTTATGAAAAGATATACTGTAACACTAAAGACGAACGTAAAGAGCTTTGTGAACTTATCTCAAAGAGTAAACAAAATTCACAAAAAATTCTTAATGCTCTGATCTTACTCAATTCTGTGGTCGAAAATATATTACTGCTTTTATCCATATAATTTGAAGAGGATACTTTTTCCGTGTAAACTGTGACCCTGATAATATCGGATTTTGTTTCCGTATTGAGAATTTAATCAATATTTTATATAAGTAACCGCCCGTTTTGCCAGTCATTAATTATTCTGGTAGCAGTCCGTGTTTCGTCTACTTCACCTTTCTTTTGCAGGAAATTGCACTGTATGCCTATCAGTTCAAGCACATCATAGGAAGCCTCATCTTTAATTGTGATACTATAGAATGACTCGAGAACCGTTTTATTTTCGGCAATTATTTTTTCAATTATCTTCAGAGCGACACCGATTTTGTCCTTAAGATGGGTTGCATCCTTTATTCCGAGTAGGCCCTGCAGATATTCGTCTTTTTCATCAAAAGGAATCACTCCAGGAGTATCTATGAACATGATGTGTGAGCCTGCATCCACATGCTGGATGCCTTTCGTGTGGCCGGATACAGGAGATGTGCTTGCCCGGTGTCGGCCTGTAACGCCGTTGATTACTGAAGATTTGCCAACATTGGGATAGCCCAGGGTTCCGACAAGGATATCCTGCCCTTTTATACCGGCTTTTATAGCGGCCGACGCAAGGATCTGGTGCCTCAGCATCGTTGTTCCTGACCTGTCCTTGCTGGAAACAAAAACTACAGGTGCAATTCTTGAAAGGCGGGCTTTGGTTTTTTCAAGTTTTTCTCTTGATACAAGGTCTGATTTGTTGATTACTATAATGAAAGGCTTGTTCAAGCGGATTATCTCGCGCTCAACTTCACTGTTTTGGGTCTCTTCAGGAAACCTGGAATCTATTACTTCAAGAAGGACGTCAGCTTTTTTGATAACATCTTTTACAAGGGCTTTGTAGCTCGCCATATGCTCTGGCTATGGCACAAGCTGGTATATGAAGATATAGTGTAAGACTCTATGCGTATAAAGGTAGGGTAATGTCTGGTTCCAGAAACTGGTATCTGGTTCTAGAAAGTGGTATCTAATTATAGAAAGTGGTATCTGGTTCCAGAAAATAGTATCTGATCCCAAGAGGCAAGCAGCTTTCAATAGGTTATAGAATCGAATTGTTAAGTTTAATACAAACTTATAAAAGTAATTCTATTAGTTAAATTCCAATAGTTATCTAAATGAAAAAAATAAAGTTATTAAGTAAAAAATAAAGTTATTAAATAAAAAATAAAGTTATTAAGTAAAAAATAAAGTTATTAAATAAAAAATAATAACAAGACTATAAAGCTTAGTGTTTACTTATTTTCCCAGAATTTCTCGGCTTCTTCTTCCATTTCCTCTAGCCTATCATAATAATCCGGAAATTCGTTCAGATGAGCAAGTGCGATTTTCCCTGTCATTATGGGATCATCGTTAGTAACATTTGTCAAGGGATCCTGGGTTCCATGTTCGAGCTCAACATCCATGCCTCTGCGAAACTGGTCAACATCAAACTTATCCCATTTTATTCCAAGCTGTTCCCCGACTGCTTTTGCCTCTTCAGCAGTAAATTGCTTTTTTGTCAAACTTCTCACTCCAATTGATTATTTAATTTTTAACAATTGTTTAATAATCGCTTGATACTATTGAATAGAACTGTACTTAAGGATTTTCCTGTAAAACCAGAATATGTATATAATTACTTCACAAAGAGAAACTGTACGTTTGAATAAAAATCTCGAAAAGAAGTGAATAAGACCATAAGAGAGTAAGAGAGAGTAAAAATGTCAGACGAAGATTCTTTATTTATGAAAAGGGCAATCGAACTTTCACTTGAAAATGTGAAGAAAGGAGGAGGACCTTTTGGAGCAGTAATCGTCAGAAAAGGGAAAATCCTTGCAGAGAGCTGCAACATGGTTACTGCACTTAATGACCCTACGGCCCATGCCGAGATAAATGTAATAAGAGAAGCAGCCCGGAAACTCGAGACCTTTGATCTCAGCGGCTGTACTATCTACGCTTCCTGTGAGCCTTGCCCAATGTGCCTTGGAGCGATTTACTGGGCCAGAATTGGTAAAGTTGTTTTTGCCAATACGGCATCTGATGCTCAAAAAATTGGCTTTGCGGATTCTCTAATTTATAGTGAGATATCACGCCCTCATCAGGAGAGAAATATAGAATTCCGTCAGCTCCTAAGGAAAGAGGCCTTGAAGGCTTTTAAGGCGTGGGAAGAGTCCGAAAATAAAATAGAGTACTAAGAGAACCAATACTCAAATTGAAGAATAAAATAGAGTACTGAGAGAGCCAGAACCAATACTCAAATTAAAGAATAAAATCAGTAATTTAAATTCAATAGGAAATTATGTTGGGTGAATATTTTTATTGAAAATGTTATTCTATAAATATTTATCTAAAGGAAGAATTATTTGTTGCTACCTATTTACTAAAATTTAAGCTCCTTGCTTTTATCTGTAGGTAAGCTTTTTCCCGGTTTTTACATAGCGGGAAACTCATTTTTTTATCGGAGCACAATTATATTGAGGGCTAGATTTAATAAAGAGCTCTCCGTCCATATAGAGAGGAACTTTCCAAACTCTACATGAAGCTTTAAATGTATTGCCATATATTTTAGATTACAGTAAATAATTTTAAAAGGGGGTTTTCTGGGAGATGTCTGATAACAAAAGTAAGTATATTCGCTGGTTTGAAGAAACCACGATTGATGATGTCTCGATTGTCGGCGGGAAGAACGCTTCACTTGGGGAAATGTACAGGGAGCTTACTTCAAAGGGAGTAAAGATCCCAAATGGTTTTTCAGTTACTGCTGAGGCTTACTGGCATACTCTTGAAGCCGGAGGAATTCTGGAGAAACTTAAAAGCATGATGGAAGGGCTCGATACCTCGAACATTGCAGACCTTGCAAGAAGAGGAAAAGCTGCAAGAGACCTGATTCTTGGGGCAGGAATTCCGGATGATCTATGGGAGGAGATCAAGACCGCATATGACCGCCTCTGCGAACAATACGGGGAAGATACAGACGTAGCCGTGCGAAGTTCGGCAACGGCTGAAGATTTGCCTACAGCTTCTTTTGCGGGCCAGCAAGAGACTTACCTGAATATTCGGGGGTATCCAGGGCTTAGAGATGCGTGCATACGCTGTTTTGCATCTCTTTTCACAGACAGAGCTATTTCCTACCGCGTAACCAACAAATTTGATCATTTCAAGGTTGCTCTTTCCATAGGAATCATGAAAATGGTCAGGTCGGATCTTGCTTCCAGCGGGGTTATTTTTACCCTGGATACGGAGACCGGTTTTAGGGATGTGGTTTTTATCACAGGTGCATACGGGCTTGGAGAAAATATTGTTCAGGGACAGGTTAACCCCGATGAATTTTATGTTTTCAAGCCGACCTTCAGGCAGGGTTTTAAGCCGATTGTCAAGAAAAAAGTAGGGAGCAAGGAGATCAAGATGATCTACGGGCGCGGCGATTCAAAAGTGCTCACCAGGAATATCGAGGTTCCTGAAGCTGATAGGCTGCGCTTCTGTCTCAGTGACGAAGAAGTTCTCAAACTTTCCGGGTATGCTATTGCTATAGAAGATCATTATTCCGAGAAGTACGGGGAATCGAGACCCATGGACATTGAATGGGCAAAGGACGGCATAACAGGTGAACTTTTCATAGTGCAGGCAAGACCTGAAACGGTTCAGTCCCAGCGGCGTAAAGATATCCTGGAAACCTATGTGCTTGAAAAAAGGTCCGAAATTCTTGCAAGAGGCAGGAGCGTAGGCGACAAAATTGCATCCGGAAAAGCCCATGCAATTCCTGATATCTCAGACCTGCCTTCTTTTAAACCGGGAGAAATCCTGATCGCGGATACCACAACTCCAGACTGGGAGCCTGTAATGAAAACCGCGGCTGCGATTGTCACGAACAAAGGAGGAAGGACCTGCCATGCAGCGATTGTCAGCCGGGAGCTGGGAATTCCTGCAGTTGTAGGAGCAGGCAATGCAACCGAAGTGCTTGAAACAGGCAGGGAAATTACGGTTAGCTGTGCCGAAGGCGAGAACGGGCTTGTATACGATGGGATTCTTCCTTTTCATAAAGATACCCTGATCCTGAAAGATATGAAACGCCCGAAAACCGAGATTATGATGAACCTCGGAAACCCTGAAGAGGCTTTTGGCTTTTCCATGATCCCAAACGACGGAATAGGACTTGCAAGGCTGGAGTTTATCATTACGAGCTATATTAAGGTTCACCCGATGGCTCTTGTGCACCCTGAAAAGGTCAAAAACCTTAAGGCTCTTCGGGAAATCGAGCAGCTTACCCGAGGCTACAGAAGAGAAGATTATTTTGTCGAGCAGCTTGCCCAGGGAGTCGGCACCATTGCTGCGGCTTTCTATCCCAAGCCGGTTGTAGTTCGTATGAGTGACTTCAAGACCAATGAGTACGCAAGTCTACTTGGGGGCAGTTACTTTGAAATGGAGGAAAACAACCCCATGATAGGGTTCAGGGGAGCTTCCCGCTATTTTGATGAGCGTTACAGGGAAGGATATGCTCTTGAGTGCAGGGCTATGAAAAAGGTCAGGGACGAAATGGGGCTTACAAACCTTATTCTTATGATTCCCTTCTGCAGAACGATTGAAGAAGCGCGGAAAGTTATTGACGAAATGGAAAAAAACGGGCTTAAAAGGGGAGAAAACGGGCTTCAGGTCTATGTTATGTGCGAGATTCCGAACAATGTTCTGCTTATCGATGAATTCAGTAAATTCTTCGACGGTTTCTCAATAGGTTCAAATGACCTGACTCAGTTGACCCTTGGCGTTGACAGGGATTCCGAACTTCTTGCCGCTGAATTCGATGAGCGGGACCCCGGGGTTACTAAGATTATGGCAATGGCTGTCCAGGGAGCAAAACGTAATGGAAGACATAGCGGAATTTGTGGACAGGCTCCAAGTGATTTTCCTGAAATTGCGGAGTTCCTGGTAAAAGAAGGAATAGATTCCATTTCACTTAATCCCGATTCGGTTATGAAAATCACTCTTAAAGTCCTGGAGACTGAAAAAGAACTGAAACGGCAGTAAAAAGCCAAAAAATAACCAGAAAGGTATGAAAAACCAAAAAATAGATATTAATAAGTTAAATTATAAAAAATAGCTGTTCGTACAATTAAAAGCGAAAAAATAGCGGTTAATGTAATGAAAAGTGAAAAAAATAACTAAAAAAATGATTCATAGCTGAAAAGAAACCGAATAGGCAGTAAAAAGTTAAAAAAGAGTGGGAATTTATTTAGAAAAGCGAGAAGAGTTCAGAAGATAATAATAAAATCTAAAAAGATATTCGGAAAGGAATTTGGAATATAATGAAGTGAACTGGAAAAACCAGGCTAGAATAATTGAAAGAAGTATCTGAATAATAGATTGACTTAAACTTTATTAATAATATAAGTGGGAGAAATTTTAATGCCTTTTTTAAAATATTGCCCGGAGTGCCATTCTAAACTTGAAGATGATCTCTTCGAAAAATTTCAATATTGTCCTGTATGTGAGTACTGGACAAGAAAGGAAACTGCAAGACTTGAGCCATTAATAATCATGGAGTGAGACCAAAATGTTTGAATCCTCTGCAAAGTGTGTCCGATGCGGTACACCTCTTAAAAAGCAGGTAATTGGTTCAAATGTGTTTTATTACTGTAGAAAATGCGGGTGTACATCTTCGGCTATTTCTATCAGGATATCATCTCAAAGTGTAACTCGGCCGATAATTCATTTTTGAAGAGACCCGTATCCAGAAGTAACATTCAATAACCCTCAAAACCGAAGATTCACAACAAAACCAGCTCAGGTCAATTAACCAGATATGGCCACAGGCAGGTTTTGCTTTATATTTTGTTATTTGATCTTTATATTTTGTTATTTCATCTTTATACTTTATTACCCACTTTCCGTAGATGTACACAAAAATGCCATTTATTTTCTCAATACGGCAATAGATTAAAAACTGAACATCGTACTTGATGAGATAACAAGGCAAATCGGCAAATTAATTATACATGTGTGTACATCTGCGGAATGTAGGTTATTACATAGCTTTCTTTTATTGAAAAAAGTAAATCCCAATGTGACCAGTATGGACTAGCATCGAGTCAAACACAAAATGTTGTATAAAATCGATTGCAATTATTCGGGATCATTGAATCCTTGATGATTGACTCGACATTAGTCTAATAATCAAACAAGTAATAAGTCAATGAATTCTAAGGCAAATCTTAAGTTAAACGAATACAAATCTGGATAAGTACAGGCTGTGATTTCATGAATGGAGAAAAAATCGAGAAAAAGATGTTTGAAGAACTCAATTTTATCAAAAAACAACTTGGGGAAATTAAGGAGCATATGGTGGATATAGACAGCTTGCTCACCGCAGAAGAAACGGAACTGGTACTTAGAAGTTTTGAAAACGAGGCAAGAGGAAAACTAGTACCTTTAAGCCGGTTGGAAGAAATTAAGCTTTAAAATATAAATTCTCTGGCTCTGTAGAAATCCTTAATTTAATGCAAACTATTTTCACTGCTTTTTTATTTATATTGTACACTATCAGTTTAATTTTTAGTTCTTTGACTTGATTATAGAACTTTCTTGCTCTCAGTACTTCTCCAAACTTCCTTTTGACAACAGAGAACGTTGTTTCCGCTATGTTCCTTTTATTATATTTGATTTTACCAAAGTTCAAATATAGCTTTCTTCTGTATTTTCCTCTTACTTTCTTCCTCTTTCTTTTTCTTACAGGTATAATTGAATCTGCTTTAATTTCTTCTCTAATTAGAACATGAATTTTTTCAGAATCATACTCCTTATCTAGGACGTAACATTCAGATTTTCTTGACTTATTTGATTGTCTTATCAGAGCTTTTGCATGTTTGACATCATGATCTGTTTTTTGACTGATTTTCCATCCTAATATCACCTTTTTATCTGTATCTACTGCTATTGAAGTTTTCAGGAAGCTCCTTAGGAGCTTCCCTGTTCTTCGTGAGTAATAATGACTTGCATAAGAACTCGTAAACCCAGTTGCATCAATTGCTGTAATAGAAGCATTTTCTCCATGTGAATAAAATAGTTTTAGAGTTTTTGATAAAATTAGGTTAAACAATGAGGACGGAATTCTGGATACAAACTTTTGAAGAATAGTGTAATGAGGAACCTTATCAAGGTCAAGTTTTTCTTTTATATTACTCATAAGGTCAATAAGTTCTACAAAATCACGATAGTCTGCGCTTATATACTCTTTCTTTTGCTCCAGCACATGCTCTGGAATCTTCCCGAAGAGCGGGAAGTTATCCAAAAAACTGTATTTAAGCTCGTTGTCTCCGGCGGTACGAATACGGAAAAACTGCGCCTGGATGCTGAAGACCTGAAGACAGCACTCAGTATTGCCCTGAAAAATGAACTTCCGATCAGAGTAGTCTGTGACAGCTGTGGGGAAGAGGTTCAGTTGAGGGAAAATCTGGAACTTCATCACACTGCCTGCCAGAACCACAGCTATACTCTCAGGCAGGAAGGAAATTCGAGGATCTATCCTTATGATAACCTGGTAAAGGAAATTGATTATCTTCATGCAAGTTCAGGAAAGAAAAATACCCTGTCTCAAGTCCAGAGAGAGGTTTTTGAAAAAGGATTCGAATCTCTGGCTAGCAGGGTAAATAGAGTAAAACAGCGGCTTGAAGACGAAAAAGATCTTCTCAGAGACCTTATGGATGCAAACATCTGGCTTTCAACTGCTGACAGAAACGAAGCTCTGCTCCTGTATGATACAGAAAACACACAGTTGTCATATACTGAAGCACTCATAGACGAAATTCGGAATATTTTGGGCTTGCAGAATAAAGAAGACAGACCTATAGAGTCCAGATCCTTGAAAAATTCATCTTTTGACCTCCATATTGACCTTCATGCCACAAAACTGGAAGCAAGAAGCCAGGTGCCTGGTTCTGGCAGCAGCAGTAATGCAGCCGTTGGTTTCATAAAGGGACTCAGGTCAAGGTTTAAGCTCAGATAAATAAGGCTCAGGCTCAAAAAAGTAAATATGAGGTGTTGATACGAAAAATTCAGCCGGTTTTTTGAGCAATCAGGATAACACATCCCACTGGTCTTACTCTTTTTTTTCAAGAAACCGGCTCTGACATGATTCTTTTTCTGTCCAGAGACCGGTAGCTTTCCCGCTTGAAGGAGAATTGAGAAGCACTGTTGCTTATCCCGGGATAATTCCCCGTCACTTGCGTGAGAGAATAGCTGAAGTGATTGCCCTTGAGATTCTCTTTGGACAACCATACGAAATAAAAGATGCTGAAAGGTTCATAGGACTTTTCGGAGCATTTTACCCTATCTTTCTCACTCTGAGAAACTCAAGACCATGGCCCGACCTCCAGAAAATTGCAAAAAGAAGCAAAGGGGCCGGAGTCGCATGCCTTTAGCTTCTTCTTCCACTAATCTATGACCTTATGAAACGTTATTCAGCAACCCAAAGCCGAAATTCGGAAACGGGCTTGTTAAAAGAACTCGATGCTGAAACGGAAGCCATCCTCAGAGAGTTTGAAAAAATTCTTAAACAAACCTTTCTTCTTGGGGAAAGTTATTCAGACGACTTTTCATCCCGGAATTTTCAGGGTCCTGACATTGCTCTCCGGCAGCCTGAACTTTATGACTCTGTCCTCAATTTCATACAGCAGGACGGATGTCAGGCTTTTCTTGAAGGAATAATGGAAGGGCTTTATCACAGGATGCAGGAGTTCATCTCCGAAATGGAAGAAAACCTTGAACTTTTTGATACCCTTGCCCTTCTCTTTCCTGGTAGGAACTGGAGCTATTCTGTAAAGGAGCTTAAAAAAGAACCTTTTTATGTCCAGCTCAAGATGCTGAAAAATTATTCTGCTTTTTTTGAAAAAAACCTGACCTCAGGAGGATTGTAAATTTTATCGGCAGGCGGGAATTTGATCCTTCGGCCGACCGCATACGCTACTCTCCTTTTAGAAAAAACCGTATTCAAACTGTGAGGTTTTCGGACTCTATAAATAACCTACTGCCCATGGAAGTAGCAAAACTCCTTAACCCCGCTTTGAAGCAAATATTCTATGCTGATATGCTTGAAGGAAAGCTCCTGAGCTACCAGCTGCTCGGCAAACACTATACCGGTCTTCCTCACATAAAACCAAGAGGGCCCATGATTGCGCTTGTTGATACATCTGGTTCCATGCATGTGGCTCCCCAGACCCTTGAGAAGTCTGCCATACTTGCAATGGCAAAGCTGATGCTTGCCCAGCAGCGGGACATGAAGGTCATCCTTTTTGCCTCAACAAGCCAGCACCTGGAAATAGAGCTCAGCAGCAGGAAAAAGATGTCAGAAAGATTTCTTAACTTCCTTCTCTACACTTTTGGTGGCGGGACGGACTTTAATACCGTGCTTGCTTCAGGTCTTAAGTCCCTTAAGGAAAAGGACTTTCGGGGTGCATACCTGCTTTTCATTACTGACAGCAAGTCAGAAATCTCCGACGAATTTGTCCTGGCTCGCTGGGAAGAGGCAAAAAAGAAGTATAATGCAAAGGTTTATTCACTGATAGTCGAAAGAAGCGGGGCAGGAGGGCTTTCGCAGATATCGGATTATACATATATGGTTGAAATGGATCAGGATTTTGATGGCAGTGGAGGAATAGTGAAACTGATAAATTGCAAGACTCAAGAAGCTGATTAAGACGTGTTTATAGTAGACATGGGTTTATAGTAGACATTTCACATGTAAGATTTCATGAAATAAAGGAATGCCAGCTCAAGTTATCATTTTATAGAAATTTATCCTACTAAAGGCATTTTTCAGTAAACAACCCAACTTTTCCGGTGAAACAACTACCCCCCAAAGAGATGTCTGCACCGGGTCGCACATCAAGTCCCTCATGGCCAGTTTTCTTGGGAGTTCGGAAAGCTTCGAGTTACTGTTTCCCGGATTTCCTAAATCTACGGGATTGAAACTCTGCTTTCGTTTTCCCCTGTAGTTCTATAACATAGTTCTTAAGATAGTCAAATTGATTTAATGTAAGGGCCAAGAATCATATCTTTATAAGATCCCCCTGCCGGAACCTTCGGATATAGGATCTCTTCCCTGTCCGTGCAAGCTTCCAAGAAGCAAGGTCCCTCTGCATTCATAAATGCTTCCATTTTCACTTTCAAATCATTTTTGCTGCTTATCCTCTCTGCGTAACTGAAACCAAATGACCTTGCAATCTCTGCAAAATTCACATCTTTTGGCCTTTGTGTTCCTATGCGTGTTCCTTCATAATCCGCATCCTGCAAGTTCTGGACCATACCATCGCTTCTGTTGTTCAGCATAAGTATCTTGATTGGAAGGTCCAGCGATGCGATAGTATGCAGTTCACCCAGATTCATCCTCAGACTGCCGTCACCATCGATTGCTATGACTCCTGAATGTGGGTTCGCATAATGTACACCGATTGCAGTGGGCATGGAAAATCCCATTGTGCCGAAAGAGCCAGAAGTCATGAAAGATTTGGGGCAGTACATTGGCAGATACTGTGCTGCGAGCATCTGATGATTGCCTACACCAGTGGTTATCTTTGTATTTTCATCAATGTAGTTTACAAGCATTGAAATGACCTCAGCAGCTTGTATGTATTCGGATTTCCTGTTGTAATCCAGAGGCCACGACCTTTTCAGGTCTCTTGCACGCATCTGCCATTCCCGAATATCCAGATGGATGTTATGCTTCACAGCATAGTTCAGCAGGTCTCGGAGCGCTGTGGCAGCATCCCCCATGAATGTGAATTTCGGGCTGCGCTCGATTTTTATCTGATGCATTTTCTCAGGATTGATATCAATGTAAGCTATGTCGGTACCTATTGCAAACCCAATCTTTTCCGCAACCCGGTCATCCCATCTTACCCCGATAGCAAAGAAGAAGTCGTTTTCCTGTATGAGCATGTTCGCGTATGGTGTACCGAACATTCCCAACATTCCCAGGTTCAGCTCATCCCTTTCGTCAACAACACTCTTTGCCATGAGTGTGTTGACAGAAGGTATTCCGAAAAGCTCATTTAATTCCCTGACGGCCTGGCTTCCGGGCTCCGAGTTCAGGCCGCCTCCAAGGTAGAGCAGGGGTCTTTTTGAGTTGAGCAACAGCTTAAAAAAGGCTCTGCATTGTTCTTCAGTCAGGTGCCTGTCATCGTGATAACTTTCCTCAAACTTTGTGACATCCATACCACGATACTCATGTTTTTTCTTCTGCTTGTCAAGAGGGAAATCTATGACTACAGGCCCGGGTTTTCCAGACTTTGCAAAGTAATAGGCATCCTTCACTATGGTTTCGATGTCATCACCATTTGAGAGCTGTATGACCTTCTTGGTTGCATCCTTAAAGATGCCTTTGACGTTAATGTGCTGGAAGGAATCGGTGCCTATCTTATACTCAGGGACCTGCCCTGCAAATACAAGCAGGGGGATGCTGTCCTCATATGCGTCAGCAACGCTGGTGAGCGTGTTAGTAATGGCAGGTCCGGATGTGACTATGGCTACACCGACCCTGTTGCTCGACCGTGAATAACCTGCTGCGCTGAATGCTGCCGATTGCTCGTTGGAATTGACTATAATCTCAATATCACTATGCCCGAGGGCATGAAATACCGGAAGTATTGCCGCTCCCGTATAGCCAAAGATGTGTTTGACACCAAGGTCCTCCAGACACTTAACCAGGACTTCTGCTCCATTCATTTCTTTCATCTTAAAACTCCCGGAAAGAAACCAAAATGGCACAGGATGTACTATTCACTATAACAACCAAAAACAGCACAACTTGAGCCAGAATAGTTTCTTTTTCTTGCTCAAGCGAATAGTACTACCACTACTACAGCTAATAAAGAAACAGGTAAACTGGATTCCGCGTAGTTTGTGGTAGAACTTAACATTATAGAAAAAAAGGGAGAATATTATACTTAAGGATTGCCATGAGTTTTTCTGTCTCTTCAACATCGAGCGAAGGTAAGTAATCAAAAAAAGATTGCAGAGGAACTATTAATAAACATACCCATACAAGCTGAATGTGTCTTTTTTTCAAGTTTCATGTATCCTCTTCAAATCGTATGGGTAAAACTCACTTTCCGCAGATGTACATAAAAATGCCACCTATTTTTTTCAATAGGACAGTAACTTAAAAGCTCATCCTGCTTTTACCGAATAATATTGGGCAAATTGGTAAATAAATTATGCATCTGTGTGCATCTGCAGAATGTCGGTTTAACGGCTTAATGATACTATTCTTCTCAGTTCAAGTTTGTAAGTCCTGCCTCAAACGTAGACTCAAGTAGACTCAAATTTAATTTTAGGACATGCTCTTAGATTTCTCAATTCT
>NZ_LZPK01000084.1:0-10685 GCF_001729375.1 Methanosarcina sp. A14
CGGATGTCTTCTTTTAGCCCATTTCCATAACAGCTCCCAGATTCTATGATCGAGTGTCTGGAAAGTATCCGAAGAAACCACGGAATTATGGTAGTTGGACCAGCCTCTTATTATGGGATTTAGTTTGGAAATTAAGACTTCCTGAGACCATGCTCTTCCTTCCGTTATGGTTTGACTGATTGTTTCAGTAAATATTTTAGTGGACTTTTTGGAAGGTTTGATCAGAAGCTTACCTTTATACTTGCGGAAATTCCAGCCGAGGAGGTCAAAGCCTTCATTAATGTTTGTGATAAGGGTTTTATCATCGGAGAGCTCAAGACCTCGTTCTTTAAGAAAAATAACAATTACATCCCGTATTTCTTTCGCAGTTTCTTCAGAATTAGCAGTGACTATGAAATCGTCAGCGTATCTTATGAAGTTGACCTTCTTGGAATTTTTCCCTCTTTTAGGGTACTTAGCAAGGAGCAACTTCTCGATACCATCCAATGTCATATTAGCCAGAATAGGAGAGATAATCCCACCTTGCGGCGTGCCTGCTTTCGTTGGATTCAGATGATGCTTATATATAAAACCTGCTTTAAGAAATTGAGTCAGTATTGACTTTTCTATAGGAACATTAGTTAGCAACCACTTATGATTTATATTATCGAAACATCCTTTGATATCACCTTCCAAGATCCATTGGGCTGAATTTTTCTTGCTCAGACATAGAAAGATTTGCTGACAGGCATCCCTGGCACTTCGATTATTTCTGAAACCAAAAGACCGTAGGTCAGACTTAGTTTCAGCTACTGGTTCCAGAGCCAGTGAATATAAAGACTGGATAGCCCTGTCATACATTGTAGGGATACCTAATGGACGTTTCTTCTTCTTACCAGGTTTATTGATGAAGACTCGTTTAAGCGGTTTGGCTTTGTATCTTTTACCAGTGAGACTAAGGACAGCTTTCATTTTGGAGGCAGAACTTAACCATTTTTCGCCATCAATTCCAGGTGTCCTTTTTCCTTTATTTTGAGTAACTCTTCTTACGGCCAGAAGTTTGGCGGAATAGGAATGAGTTAGTAAATACTGCAATCTCTTGACAAGATTCCATTTGTTTTGTAGGACTGCTTTTGTAATCCGGGTTTGCAACTTATTAACTCTCGTTTTGACTTCATGCCAGTTGATTGTTTTCCATTTCTGGTAGAGTTGAGCGTTTGTAAGCTTCTTATCCCGTAAGGATATCGTTGAATAACTTACATTCAGAAGTTTGCCTCCTTTCATACAATAGAATACAAAATAAGCAAGTCTGCACCCTTTAGGGCTAGGGCAAAGTTTGAACCCCTATCCATTTCATTACAAAATGGCTTTCGCTTTTTGCCTAAATCCTCTGCCCTCTATGCCATTAATTCCCTTCACAGGGTCTCTACCTTTCTTTTTTTTCAAAAAAAAAGAAGAAGGAGCATATAGGGTTTACCAAGTTCCATACTACAAATAATGTGAATACCTTAGAAGCCATCTATAAACCGAGAATCCTTTGTCCATTTGCCATAATGTCCGCAGACCCATTACAACCTGATTCCGTACCTTTTGGTTTAAGCGTGTCAACCTTCTTTCGCTTATTTGACTTCACGATTCTTACGATGGTTCACTTTACGTTCTTCATAGTATTCTCTTATCCTAACCAATTATCAAAGCCAGGTTCCTTGAGTTCTTGATATTGTCGTGTGAGCTTCACACACAAACGTTACCATTTATGCATGTCACAGTAGGATTACCTCAAATGGAAAAGGTAGCGTATGACGCAATTCATAGTATAGCTTCTTGTCGCACCTGCGGAAAGTCAGATACACGTATCGAAGGTAAAAATACCAGATTATAAAAATCAAGACTCTAGCTAACAATTTTTGAAAGATTATTACATATTCTTTGGAATGACTATCAACAGAAAAACATAGACATGTATTACCAATTGCGGTTTTATTTATTAAGTCAATAAAATTAAGAAAAATACTCAAATTTTTATATTAATTAATATATTTATAGATAAAAATATAAATTGTTATTATTATTAGTAGTAGTATTTGTTAATAGTATTACTTTCGATAATATGGCAACATTTCAAATTTGCTGTAAATTTGAAGTCAAGTTTTTTCGTACTATGGAGAAAATTGATCTCTAGATATGAAATTTTCTACCCATTAACCTTTTGAGATTTGTGATTTTACAGAAAAATTGGCACACTGCCCATTCTTTTAAAAACCGATTCAGTGTTTTTGTCAAACATTATTTATGTCTTTTAGATAAATGGTATCTTGACATAACATATTAATTAAATTTTGGTCATGGCTTACGACCAGTACTCCAATATTAAGTTCTTCGACGATATTTAAAACGATACTCCAGATTTGAGCTTGAGTAATAGCGTCTACCATTGTAGTAATTTCATCAGCAATTAAAAACCTGGTTTTAGGGCTTAAAGCTCTTGCAAGGGCAAATCTCTGGAGTTCTCCTCCTGAAAGCTCATTGGGCCATCGGTTAAGCCAGTTATTTTTTATTCCAAATGCCTCTATAATATCCTGTGAAACAAGGTGTCCTTCGTTTAGAATATCTTTCATTCTCCATTTAGGATTTACAGCTTTTTCCGGATGTTGGAAGACGAGCTGGACCGGGTTATAGCCTTTTGACGGAATTTCTTTTGCATCTAGCCTTACTTTTCCCTGATACTTATTTTCGTAGCCTGTTAAGATCTTACAGAGAGTTGATTTTCCGCTTCCACTATCCCCGATCAGGCCCAGTACTTCTCCGCTGCCCAAAGAAATATTAACATCCTTTAAAATCAAACTATTTTTTTTATACCCGAAACTTATATTCTCACCTTTAAGACGCATTATTGCACCTCACCATCCCTCCATTGAGCTGTTTCAATTGAGGAGTTCCATGAGAACAGCTAGCTTTCTTTTTGGAACATCTTTCATAGAAAATGCATCCGTCAGTGACTTCATCCTGCATCGGTTGATGACCTTTGATTGCCTGGAATTTGTTCTGGGGAAGGGCATTCCAGAGTGCACGGGTATACGGATGTCTTAGGTTCCCACCATTATTTTTAAAGTCTTCAACGTTAGCTACTTCCAGAACCGTACCTGCATAAAATACTGCAATTTTATGGGAGATTTTTAATGCAGCTTCAATGTCATGAGTTATGAGTATCACTGCACATCCCTTATCTGCCATGTCTTTGAAGTAACTCAGAGTCTCATTCAAAGTATTTTCGTCTAACCCCGGAGTTGGTTCATCCGCAATTACGAGTTTGGAAGAGCTTATTACAGCAGTCGAAACCAGAACTCTTCGAGCCATTCCTCCTGAGAGCTCATGAGGGAGCATTCTTTCGACATCGGGCTTTAAATCGTATCTCTGAAAAATTTCTCTTTGAAGTTTCTTCATTAAGCCTTCTTTTTTCTTTTCAACGCATCCTATTACTTGATTTGAGATTTTCATTAAAGGGTCAAGATAGGTTATAGCTTGTGGGATCAGGGCAATTTCTTTGCCTCTCATTTCTTCTTTTCTTTTCTGGGTAAGTTCTTTACCATCGTATTCTATCTTACCTTCTAGTTTTGCGTTTGAAGGCAAAATTCCTAAAATCGCATGAGCCAGAAGACTTTTACCTGATCCACTTGACCCTACGATAGCCAGAATTTCACCTTTATAAGCCTGGATACTCAAATTAGAAATTACTTTCAGTTCAGTCTGTCTAAGGCCCAACGAATATTGAGTAAACGACAACGAAAGATCTTCTACGTTCAACAGAGCTTCAGTTTTTTTCCGTTCTCCAGCAATTGATTTATCCCTTTTTCCAGTAACTGTTTTATCCTTTCCAGCAACTGTTTCAAGTCTAGTAGCTAACTCTTTTTCAGGGTTTATTTCAGCTTTATTTTCCATATTTCACGCTCTCCAGATGTAAATCTAAAATATTTTTTATTCAGTACATTTTAGATCCAGCATTTCTAATCCAGCACATTTTGAATCTAGTAAATTTTGAATCCGGCACATTTTAGATCCAGCATTTCTAATCCGTCACATTTTGAATCCAGCACATTTTGAATCCAGTAGATTTCAACTCCAGTAAATCTCAACTCCAATAAATTTTGAATTAAGTAACAAAAGAAATTTATTCATGAGCATTTTTCGGATTCATCAGCTTTCCTAAACTTTCTCCAATCATATCAAATGCCAGAACTACAATTAACAGCGATAATCCCGGGAAAAATGCAAGCCACCAGTATCCTGCTGAAAGATACCTCATAGATTCGGAAAGAATTATACCGATTGCAGGTTCGTGTGGTGAAAGTCCGAACCCCAGGAATGTGACTGAAGCTTCGTGCAAAATAGCATGTGGAAACATTAAAATCGTGCCTAACAGTATCTGGGGAACCAGATGAGGTAGAATGTGTCTTATAGCTATCCACCATTTTGACCTGCCAAGATTCCTGGAGATATGAATGTACTCCTGGGTTTTCAGTTGCTTGATTTCTGCTCTTACAACCCTTGTTAAGCTCGGCCAGTGCGTTAATGCAACTCCTGTAATAACTCCTGTTGCTCCTCCTCCCATTCCGATGGAAATAAGAATTATTAAAAGCAGATGAGGAATTGAAAGAAAGAGGTCTACCAGCCACGACACAAAGGAGTCTGCAGTTTTTCCTGCACTTGAAAGTAATCCTAAAATTACGGTCAATACAGTGCTGATTGTAGAAGCAAGCCCTCCAACCAGTATACTTAAACCCAGTCCTTCCAGAGTCCTTATAAACATGTCTCTTCCCATCCAATCTGTTCCGAATGGATGTTCCAGGGAAGGAGCAAGGTTTTTAGAGCCGAAATTGGTATGTAGCGGTTCCTCACCTAAAAACACGCTGGAAACCACAATTGAAAGTAATAAAAGTGAAGTGAAACCTATTATCAGAAGCGTTTTCTGCCTGAGATTTAATCCTCTAAATAGTCCCCTGTTAACTGTCACAACAGTAGTGCTCACATTAATGCCTCCTGTTGCTTTATCCTGGGGTCAACAAATTCATAGATAATATCAGCAATCAGGTTTCCGAAGAATACAAATAAAGTACTGAAGATGACTATTCCCAAAAGCAGCGGTACATCGGATTTCAGTCCTGCTGCTACTGCAGTCTGTCCGATTCCGGGATATGAGAATACCTGTTCAACCAGAACTGTGCCCCCGAACAGTTCACTGAATCCTAAAAACTGCAGGGTAATGGCCGGAAGTGCAACGTTTCGAATTCCATGCCTCAATACCAGATCCAGCCCTTTTTCACCTCTTGCCTTTGCAAATAAGACATAATCACTGGAGAGGACTTCGATTAATTTTTCTCGAGTGAACATTGTAATTTTGGCAATGTCTAATAGACTCAAAGTTAGTGCAGGGAGAATTAAACGCTTAAACCAATCAAAAAACGTCACATTTTCGGCTGTAACCCCTATAGGTACACGTAATCCTATTGGGAACCAGCCCAAATATACTGAAAACACTATCAGAAGAATCAGTGCTAACCAGAATGTCGGTGCAGCAGCCAGAGCGTAACAATAAATCTTTATTGCCTTATCGACCCACGTACCTTGCTTTGCACCAGCTATTATTCCTAAAGCAAAACCTAAAATTCCTGAAAACAGCCAAGAAATTCCCATTAGAACAAGGGAAGCTGTAAATCGTTCTTTAATGACATCAATAACTGGAACCCTATAAATCAGTGAAGTCCCAAAGTCTCCTTTAAGAATATCTCCAGCCCAGTTCAGGAACTTTTCCTGCGGAGGGATATTAACCCCCCAGTAAGCTTCAAGTTTAGCTTTGTGTTCTGCGGTTACTGGCATTTCCCCAATATAGGCTCTAACGGGATCTATAGGCGAATACTGGATAAGCATGAAACTTGCAAGACAAACTATAATCAAAAGGCTTGCCAACCTGAGGGCCTTTTTTCCGACGAAGCCCACTATTTTTTCATTGTTTGACACGCTACTCCCTCGTGCATAATTATTCCAATAATAATATCCATTTTAACGTGAATACCAGTCTGTAAACGATTTCCAGGAATTGTTAGGAGTTCTTGCACTTTTTTAAGTTAGAATGGAGTTAAATCTGGTAAAATAGTCATTTTATTACCTTTTCCAATCAGTCACATTAACCCAGCCTTGGATAAAAAGAAAGGAAAAAGTAAGTAACTGAACCTGCAAGATCAGAATTAAAAGCTCAGTTATTCACTATGCCGAATTTATTGCTCGTTAACTATGGAATTAATTACTTGCTAATTACGAGATTGACTATTCGCGAACTGCAGGATTAATCAACCATAGTTACAGGATTAATTACCCATACTTGCAGGATTAACTCCTCATTTGAAAGTCGAGCTGGCTGTGTCTACTCTTTTCCATTCGTAGATATTTCCTAAAACATCTGCTCCTGAGTTTTTTTGTGGAGTACCAATATCCAGGGTTTCGTCTGCCATGTAGAGGTAGTCAATAGTCACCAACCATAACCATGTAGCATCTCCTGCTGGCCCAAAACCGGTATTTCCGTCATATGCAGCTAACTTCCAATATTTTGTAGCCTGGTCCTGATCTGTAGATCTTAAAGCTGTTTCCAGATATCCGTCTACAACAGAGTTATTGTAAAGGCCGGGATTTTTGTATGTATTGTCGGCTTCTTTGCTGTGGTACTGCTGGTAGAGATTAAAGGTATCTATGCTGCTGTATGCGTATAACACAGCAGAACTGTACTGGTTAGCATATATTTCGTCCCAGCTTGCTCCTACAAGGTCTGTTTTTATACCTAATTCTTTGGCCTGTTCACTTACAGCTACCGATAGAGCTTGCCTTGTCTGATCCGCAGCAGAGTAGTATAACTTAAATTCAGCCTTTGTTCCGTTATTCTCCCGAATTCCATCGCCATCGGTGTCTTTCCAGCCTGCGTTTTCCAGTATTTTTATGGCTTCTTCGGGATTTGAATCATTAACTTTCGCTTCAGGATTCCCAAAGTTCCGCTGGTCTACTCCGGTATATTCTACGGCTCCTTTTCCGTATATAACTCCTTCAAGCAGGGCTTTTCTGTCTATACCGATGTTTAAGGCTTTTCGAATTGCTATGTCTGCTGTGACATTATTGCCTATTGGATCTCCCTGAAGGCTTTTTTTGCCTGTGTTATTCTGTATAGGGAAGGATAGGCCCTGAGCTCTTGCTGCCGGAAGAGCTACTAACTTGTACCCATCTACGGTCTGGTTTGCATGGCTAATCTCAATCTCAGCTATGTCCACATCACCGGATTTTACTGCTGCAAGCGCAGTATCTTTATCCAAAAACAGCAGGGTTATTTTTTTGAAGTACGGCTTTTTTCCATAGTAATTTTCGTTTAATTCTAAGATTGCTTGCTGGCCCTTATCCCATTCTACGAATTTATATGGCCCAGATCCTATCGGATTGGATCCGTAGGTTTCTTTTTTATATGCATGTTCTGGTACAATCCCAACGTATCTGAGTCTCCATATGAAACTGGACTGAGGTTCTTTCAGTTTGAATTCAACTACAGTATTATTTATTGCAGTGGCTTTTTCGAGATTACTCATATCCAGTTCGGAGTTACTTCCAATTGCGGTATTAAACGTAAATGCCACATCTTCTGCGGTTAAGTTTTCACCGTCCGTGAACTTGACATCATCTCTTATATACACAGTCCAGTTTTTCCCATCCGAACTGATAGAATAATTTGTAGCAAGATCGTTTATTATGCTTCCATCATCAGCTGATTTAAAAAGAGTGCTCTGTATAAGTGGTTCAAAATTCACATGCCCGCACCCCCATCCAAGAAGTGGGTCAAATCCGGTTTCGGGTTCACCTGTATGTGAATTTACATTCACCACAAGTTCATCAGAGCTTTTAGAAACTAGTTCATCTGAGTTCCTAGAAACTGATTCATCCGAGTCCTCGGGAACCAATTCATCCGAGCCCCCGGAAACTAATTCATCAGAAACCTGGGATGACGAGATAATCGGATCGCCCATTGATGTTAAAATAAAAATAATCGCTATAATTATGACTACTGTCCCTATCAGTAGATACTGTTGATTTTTCTGAATATAAATACCTCCTCTATTTTACCAGAATCCCGAACATTTAAACAAGAATTTAACTGTCAAGTAAGGATTTTTAAACTTGACCAGATGATCCGAAATTTTATATTAAATCAAAGTTGCACTGGCGCACCCCGCAGCAAGCTAGCGGGGTATTCGACTGAAATAAGATTTTCGTGATAAAACTTGATAATAAAATATTACTTTTATTAGTAAAGTTAAGATAAATCAATTAAAACAATTTACTATAAATACATTCCGAAATATATGTGTTACAAATTAGTAGTTTTAAGTAGTTTAGTAATACTAAATAAAAAACAGTAGTTTCAAGTAGTTTAGTAATACTAAATAAAAAACCTCACACGTTTTCCTGAATTTTAAAATAGTCGATGTGTTGAATACTGAAAGAAGTATAGATTCTGGCGATCCTGAAAGAGAGCAAAGGCAAAATATAAATTTCAATCAAATTTACCAAAAAAGAGTCACACTGCGGAGTTTTTCATCCTCAGTTTTACTAAAAACTTTAAGGAACGGTCCTCAGCCTTACGAAGAGACTTTCGTGACCGTTCCTTCTAAAATCCAGTTCCGGTTTAATTTTATGTACGTTTCCACTCCAGGATATTACCGAAGATATTGGCACCGTGAGGCTGAATTTTTGGGGTTCCGATGTCTATATCCTTGTCCATAATGTACATGTAATTGATAGTTGCAATCCAGAGCCAGGTAGCGTCTCCTTTTTCAGAAAATCCAGTTGTTCCATCCCATGCAGCCAGTTGCCAGTTTTTATTGGCAGTGTTCTGATCAGTGCTGGTTATGGCTGTCCTGAGATAGTTATCCACGACCGAATTGTTGTACAGTATTATATTGTTGTAGTTTGCAGGGTCGTAGCTTTTGCTGTAATATCTAAGGTATAAGTCCGTCGGATCAAGCGAACCATAACCGAAAACTACAGGAGTTGAATGCGCCATGGTATCAATCTCGTCCCAGCTCTTACCTTCGACTTTAATGTTTATTCCCAGTTCTTTAGCTTCTTCGCTCAGTGCAACGGCTAAAGCTTGCCTTTCCTGGGCGTTTGAGGAATACAATAAGGTAAATTCTGCTTTCGTCCCGTTCTTTTCAAGAATACCGTCACCGTCGGTATCTTTCCAGCCAGCGTCCGCTAAAAGCTTCTTTGCTTCGTCTACTTTTCCGTCTTCGAATATAGCGTCCTTATTGCCCCAGGGTAGTTTGTCCACTCCAGTAAATTCCTCTTCACCCTGCCCGTTTAATGCTCCATCGATTAAGGCCTGCCTGTCTATTCCGATGTTCAGGGCTTTTCTTATCGCAGGATCGGAGGTTACATTATTTCCGATTGAATAGCCATTTTCCGTTTTCTTTCCCGTGTCGGGCTGCATTGGGAATGTTATTCCGCGAGCATCAATGGAACTAAGGGACTCTATTTTCATTCCATCGACTTTCTGATTAGCGTAGGAAGAAGGAATTTCAGCTATGTCAACCTGTCCTGATTTAGCTGCTGCAAAAGCCGTGTCGGACTGCATGAAGAGTAAAGTTAATTTCTTAAAGTACGGCTTCTGGCCGTAGTAATCCGGATTTGCTTCAAAGATTGCCTGCTGGCCTTTATCCCATTCTACGAATCGATATGGGCCTGACCCGATTGGATGTTCTCCGTAAGTCTCATTGTAAGCATGTTCAGGCACAATCCCGATAACTGAAAGCTTGTGAATAAAAGTCGTTTGCGGGTCGTTTAATTTGAATTCAACTGTGTAGTTGTCGAGGGCTACCGCATTTTTCAGCACTGAAAGATCGACTCCACTCGAATTTGCTGCTGTATTAAACGTGAATGCTACATCTCTGGCAGTTAAAGGTACCCCATCATGGAATTTAACATCATTTCTTATATTAACAGTCCAGGTAAACCCATCGTCACTAACAGAATAATTTGTCGCTAAATCATTGATCAGAGACCCATTACTGTCCTTTTTAAAAAGAGTACTTTGGACCAGCGGTTCACTGCTGTAACCCCATCCGGTAATCGGGTTAAAACCGGCTTCCGGTTCTCCACCATGGGTCCCTACGGCTGCTACCAGCTCATCCGAGCCCTGGGAAGTTGATTTTTTTGAATCTCCAGAAGTTAACTCATCCGAGCCCTGGAAAGTTGATTCATTAGAATCTCCGGAAGCTAACTCATTCGAGCCTCTGGAAACCGATTCATTCGATACTCCGGAAGACGGACTAGCTGGCTCGTCACCCGGTATGAAAACAATAGCAGCAGCAATAATTATGGCTATTGACCCTATTAAGATATATTGCTGATTTTTCTTGATTTAAACTCCTCCTTTTTCAGAATTACATAAAATTATTGCAATAGTATTACCTACCAGTAGTGTTTTCAGTAATCTCAGATCAATTAAATAACACGATATAGAGAAAATATAACAATATAGTAATATTTTTTTGATAAAAATTAAGATGAATTAGACTACACTCGTTTTGTTATAAATACATTCCTAAATATATGTGATACAAATATGTTAATTTTATAAAATTAAATAATACAAAATAATATTTTTATTCGTTTGTTAG
>NZ_LZPK01000085.1:0-5665 GCF_001729375.1 Methanosarcina sp. A14
GTAATTCTTTCTCATTTTTCTGACTCAATCTTTCCCATCTGCTTTCAAAAGTAATGTTCTAGTAATAACAGTTTGTGGGCTTCCTCACTTAATACATAAATTTATATATTTGGGCCTTGTGTAATTATTAGAACATTTTATGTTTTTTAACTTCTTTCGCTTAACTATCCCTATCTGCCTGACAGTAATTCATAAGAAGGTAAGCCTATCAGCCTGCTAATTCCCGCCGCTGCGTTCCCCTACATGGGAGCATTCATTTTTTCAGGAGTTATGTCGACTTTGCTTGCGATCAAAGCTAACAAAGCCTTCAAGTACCGCAGGATGGATTTCTCAAAATATTTCATACTTATTATGCTAAGCATGTCTCTATGGTCCGTTAATTATGCCTTTGAGGTCGGATTCATGGATATCAAGCTCAAATATCTCTTTGCCCGTCTCGAGTATATTGGGATGGCATTTGCTCCAGTAGCATGGTTTTTATTTGCATCGGAATACTCAGGGGTACGTAAGGAATTCATAAGGAAATATCAGAAAGAATTTTTCATAATGCCTTTTCTCATAATCCTTCTGATGCTTACAAATAGCTCTCACGGAATGTATTTTTCAGGTTATTACCTGGACGTCTCAAGGGGATTTCCTCTTCTTGTGCTCATACACGGGCCTTTTTTCTGGATATTTTATATCTATTCTTTTATTCTAATTTTTCTTGGAATTTTCTTCTTCTTCAATCAGTTTGTCCATCTAACTGCACCCTACAGGGCTCAGGCAGCAATTGCTCTAACGGCAGCCTGTATTCCAGTTCTGGGGAATATTCTTCATATAGCGGATGTAGGTCCTTTTGCATTCCTTGACCCGACTCCTTTTGCATTTACAATTACAGGTTTGATTCTCTTCTGGGGTATCATGCAGCATGAGTTCCTTAACATTATTCCGATTGCTAGAGAAAACGTAATCGAATCCATGAATGATGGATATATCGTAGTAGACCTTTCAGATACCATAGTAGATATCAATAAGGCTGCTCTTGAACTGGCAGAAAAAACAAAAAAGGAGGTTCTCGGGAGAAAATTAAATGAGCTTTTTGGGAATGAAGTACAAATGCTTCAGAGTGAAGCTCATGAGGGCAATTTCAACAAAGAAATTTTCTTGAAGAACGGGCTTGAAACAAAACTTTTTACTCTTAGTGTCAGCACCCTTCTAACAAAAGATGATGAAGAAGGCAGGCTACTAATGATGCATGACACTACTGAAACATATAGGTATCAAGAGGATCTGAAACAGGCTAATAAGAAGATAAACCTCATGAGCAACATTACCAGACATGATATTCTTAACCAGGTGAATGTACTTTCCGGGTACACCGAACTAATTTCTGAAACTCTTCCTGAAAATGTCAAGAATGATCCCCGAATAGTGAAGTATCTGAAAAATCTCAATAAAGGTATTGAAACAATCCACAGCCAGATTGTTTTCACCAAAGACTACCAGGAACTCGGAGTAGTTTCTCCGATCTGGCAATCCGTAAGTAATACAGCAAGAGAAGCAGCTTTTCCCTTCTCTGGTCAGAGCTTGAAGTTTTCTATTGAGGAAAGCAGAGTGGAAATCTATGCTGATCCACTGCTGAAAAAAGCTTTTTACAATCTCTTTGACAACGCAGGGTCACATGGAGAGCACGTAACTGAAATTAGTGTTAGTTCACGCAGGGTTGATGACAATCTTGTAATTGAGGTAAAAGATGATGGTATAGGAGTTTCTTCTGAAATGAAAGAGCTGATTTTTCAAAAATCCATAGGGAAAAATACAGGACTTGGGCTTTTCCTTGTTAAAGGTATTCTATCCATTACAGGCATGGAGATTAAAGAAACCGGAACTGAAGGAACAGGTGCAAGATTTGAAATTATAGTGCCCTCTAGTAACTGGAGAGTAAAAACTTATCAATAAAATGCGGGATTTTTAAGTATCTCAATTCAGCTGAAACCCATATTTTTTGCATCATCTCAACATCATCCAAATTTTCCCATTATCTTGTACATCACTCAAATTTTCCCATTATTTTGTATATCATCCTAACTTTTTACATCATATTTAACATCAATATATTTCTAATACTGTTCTCACCATTATGCCCATTATTTCTTCTGTTTTTTTCACTGGAACCGATTATTACTCCATATATATTTTTAGCTTACTAACTTATTTTATTTAATCTCTGTGAGTATTTAATCTCTGTGAGTATTTAATTTCTGTGAGTATTTAATCTCTGTGAGTTTTTTCATTCATATATTTTTATATCTTTGTTTCAATACATTGTTTCTCTGAATATATTCTCTCAAAAGCATATTCTTTAGCCGATAATTACATTCTGGTGATAAAAATGAGTCAATTTACCCTGAGAGATAGATTTGAAAAGGCACTCAAAGGAGAGGCTGTAGACATTATCCCTGTCTGTTCCGTAACTCAGACAGGCACTGTAGAACTAATGGAAACGACTGGAGCATACTGGCCCCAGGCAAATTTCAATGCCGATAAGATGGCTGCACTTGCACTTGCCGGGTATGAGATTGCAGGATTTGAGAATGTACGCTGTCCTTTCGACATTACCGTACTTGCAGAGACCCTTGGCTGCGCAGTAGACGAAGGAAGTATAGATATGCAGCCTTATATAACGGATTTCCCCTGCAAAAACAAGAAAGATGTGAAGAATATAATGGTTCCGGATTCTCTTCTTGAGAGCAGGCGGACCTCAGTAGTCCTGGAAGCAGTTGAAATTCTGAATGAAAAAGTAGGAGAGACGGTGCCTGTTGTTGCAGGGGTTGTTGGCCCTGCTGGACTTGCCTTCATGCTTGCCGGAATAAAAAATTATATTACATGGTTTGTGAAGGATACTGAAGTTGTTGAGGAACTAATGGGAGTTCTTAACGATGCCTGCATAGAATATGCCAATGGCCTGCTTGAAAGAGGCGCAAATGCCATAACCCTTATAGATTCCGAAGCCGGGCCTGATATTATTTCCCCTCAGATGTTCGAAGAATCGGTCTTTCCCCTTTACAGGAAATTTTGCAGGAAAGTAAAAGGCTTGAAAGTCCTTCACATGTGTGGCGACGCCACAGCCGTTCTTAATTCTCTCGGAGATACAGGTTTTGACGGGGTAAGCGTTGAAGAAAAAGTAAATGTAAGTTCTGCAAAAGCGGCTATAGGCGATCGGGTACGGCTTATAGGAAATATTTCTCCATCCGATACTCTGCTCGCAAAAGGGCCTGAAGCAGTTCTCATTGAAGCTACTGCCTGCCTTGAAGATGGAATTGATATCCTTGCTCCAGGTTGTGGACTTGCTCCACATACTCCACTTGAGAATATAAAGGCACTTGTCAGAGCAAGAGATGATTACTTCTTACAGTAAACCTTCTTTGTTTTATTTTAGAGCTTAATCACTAATCGGCTAAACTTAAACACAAATTCCTGTGACCGGGCAAAATTATGACAAAAAATAATTCAAAAGCAGTTCGGGATCTTATACCTGAAATTCTCAAACTTTCAGGCAGGGAATGTATGATCCGTGAGCTTTCAGACTCCAGTTTTCTTCCTGAGCTTGAAAATAAGCTCGAGGAGGAACTACAGGAGTATCTCGAAAGCAAAGAGCTTGAAGAGCTTGCAGACCTGCTTGAGGTAATTTATAGAATAGCAGAACTGAGAGGGTCTTCAAAAGCAGAACTTGAAACAATAAGGCAGCGAAAAAAACACGAAAAGGGCGGATTTGAGAAAAATCTTCTCCTTGTTAGTTCTCTTAAAGAAAGCTCTCATCCAGAGTTATGCTCTGCTGGCTCTACTGAATCCAAGCATGTGGTTTTCAAGCCTGAGGATGCGGCAGTAATTGAGAAAAAAGGAGTGAAAATGAGAATCTACACCACTAAAGCCGAATCCGAAAATGCCGGTGTACTCTATCAGGAAACGCAAAAAGGGCACACAGAAGAGTTCCTGCATGAAAAAAGCGATTTTATATATTATATCCTTGAAGGCAGCGGGGTCTGGATCGTTGAGGACAGAGAATTTGAGGCCCAAGCCGGAGATGTAGTTGTCGTGCCTGCGGGAAAAAGGTTCTGGTTCCGTGGAAATCTCAAGCAGGTCTGCATAACTGCTCCGGCCTGGGAAGAACAGTACGAGCGCCACATAAGAGATCTTGAATTGTGAAGGTGTAAATTATTCTCAGCGTTATAGTTACACCAAGATAATGCCGCAAGAAGGGTCGAGTCGCAGAAAAATATTAAAAGCTTAATTCTCTGTGGTTTTATATTAAGGGCTGACTTCTCTGTGGTTTCAACTTTTTCCTTTTTTATCTTAGTTTCTTTTATTTCTTCAGTATCTGGTTTGAGTGCAAACTTGATTGATGAAGTTAAAACCTTTCAAACATTAACTTATTTTTTGTCTGATCTATTATTTTTCTAATAAATTCATCTTCAAGATCCTTTCTTACAAGGATGATGAATTCCACTGTATCCGAATACGTTTCTTCTTGGATTACTGCATATTTCTCTATCAGGTTTCTTACTTTCTGACTTTCTGCATATCCCAGACGTATTCCTAATCTGACCTGCTCGAAAACTTCAATAATTTCTGCTTCTTCAATAGCAGAGAGTGCCGTATCCCGGTATGCTCTTGAGAGTCCTCCAAAACCCAGTTTTATTCCTCCAAAATACCGGGTCACGACCACAGTCGCGTTCATAATTTCTTTTGATTCGAGTATTTTAAAAACAGGCTTTCCTGAGCTGCCCGCAGGCTCTCCGTCGTCATCATATTTAATAGCAAAAGAGTTTTTTTCTTTTATAAAATAAGCCGAAACATTATGGTTTGCATCGCGGTGCAATTCCTTTATACCTTTTATGAAGGTTTTTGCCTCAGCTTCACTTTTCACAGGGCTGGCATAACCTATGAACAGGGAATTTTTGAATTCTTTTTGAGCCGTACCGCAACGTTTAAGAGTTTTGTAATTTTTCAGATTTTATCCTCAGACTGCTTTCAGATCTTGTCCAAACCTGTTGTTAACAGGTTTGCGCTTCCTTTCAGAGGAATACTACATCCAATTTAAATACTTTTTTCCCGCTGAATGGTTATTTTTTTCTAACAGTTTATACATTTATTCTCCTTATTAAATTTATTTAATATAGTTTGAAAATTAATATGTTTTCAGGAGTTTTATAATTTAAATAGTACTAAGAATATTCAAGATGGTGTATATATTCTAACCAAATAAACCATTTTGCGGCATTATTCTTTTATCAAATCGAAAAGTTTTAATGTTATTGACTGGTCATGCATAAATATCTCATATGAAAATCTCATAATTTTATATGAGCTGGGTGTAAAAAAGGAAGAGAACTTTAGAGGTATTATTAATGAAAAAAATGTTAAAGATTATGGCAATGCTCCTTGTCATTAGTGCTGTTGTCTTTGCAGCCGGCTGTTCTGACAAGAATGCTGACACAACAGCAGAAAATGGATCTCAAGAAGAAGTGACTGACCAGGCTCCAGTAGCAGACGAAAATGGAACTCAAACCGAAGATGTAGCTGCAGACATTCCAGCTGACAATATGACAGTTGAAGACAAAGACTCTGCAGATGACAATATGACAGTTGAAGATAACGACTCTGCAGCTGACAAAATGACAGA
>NZ_LZPK01000086.1:0-2307 GCF_001729375.1 Methanosarcina sp. A14
GGTTAAGACATGTACTCAAATAAATAATTTATGGCCAAATCATTAAACAGTAAAAATATTGGAAAATAATCCAGACTCAAAATCCGCTTGAAAATTGCATTGTTAGAGAGAGTGGACATAAAACTTATAAGGAGTTAAGAAAGAGAAGTTTATGGAGTTTGAAAGTACTTGCCAGGGAACTCAAACCCCACAAAACATGCCCTATGAGGCAGTTATCATGTTTAGCTGTGCGAATATTTAAGCTTGCCTGATTCTGCCTCCTAGGGTAATAAGGAGGATAAATATGAAACGTAATAGAATTGGAATAAGTATACTTGTTTTGGTAATGCTGATTGGTATGGCGTTGATACCGGCCGCAGGTGCACAGAAAGAGGATAATTATTCTGTAACTGCTGAGGAAGCTTTTAAACATGCTAATGCAAACATGATAAGTTTTATAGCAGCTAATACACCAGGCTTTGAAAATTGGACAGGGGCGTCTATTAATCCCAAACCAATTGAGCTTTATGACATAAACGGTAAAAAATTATTTTATCAATTCTCAGTATATAAAGAAAATAAATTAACAGGTACAATCGACGTTTGTGCCGATAAAACGTTGGGACCTTCTATCTACGATATTAAATTTGATCCTAAACCTTATAAATCGGCGGAAGTCATGAAAAAATCAATAGAAATAGCCAAAAGTGAGTATTCAGATGGAAAAATTAAATCAACCAATTTGGTTGTATACAGCTATCCGAGTATAGGTGCAATGACCATAGTAAAAGACAAGACTACTGGAGTTGAACATCGGATATTTGTAGATGCATACACCCTTGAAGAGGTCGAAGATAAACCAGCAACTGAAACCGAACCTGGAGTTTGGTCAATGTATGACCAGATTTTGAAGTCTGGAAAGGAAAACAATTTAAAAGAATGGCAAAAAAGTGATGAACTTGCCAAATCTACAGAACAAGCAGCAACTAATAAAGGAGTTAATATTAATGCTGCAGTTACTGAAGAAAATATTAAAAAACTCAGTAGTGATGCAATAGTTCTAGGTTCATTTACAGGTAAAATACTTGATATTAACGGTATTGGGCAAGAACGAGATGTTTTTTGTGGTCCAGCATGTATTCGAATGGTTTGTAAGTACTATAATAAACCGACCCCCATTCCTACGCAAGATCAAATTTATAGGGGTGATGGACTGTGGAGTTGGAATCCTGCTTCCATATACACGTCTGGGCTCTCAGCTGGTGATATTGTAAAATGGGCTACATATCGATGGGGGAAGACGGGAACTATAGCTACTAGCTTTTCTAATAGTGTCGCTATATCAGAAATTGAAAACAATAGACCATTCTTCAGTATGATTCCAGGTCATTTTCGACTTTGTAGAGGATATATAGCTCAAAATGGGTATACATATTTGCGTCTTAATGATCCACTGCCTGTTGGTTCGACATATGGTAATGCCGGATTACTTGAACGCACATACGGCAGTTCAGAATCTACACGCATATATGTAAGGTAATAATTCCTCAGAGGAGTTCGATAAACTTCTGGTTTTCAACGGTTGCTTATGAACCTATATAACAACCAGCCAAAGACTGGGGTTTATCGAAACCTCCTTATTTATAGGGTATAGGTATAAACAAAATCCAGGAGAGAGTCGCTGATGTTGTTGCTTTTTAATGAGTCCATAAGTTGGGATTTAAAATGGAAGAAATAACATATGATAAAATATATCGAGAGCATACTCTCCTAAAAATTTTTGGAATAGCTTCACTTACGATTTTAATATTGGCTGGTGTAGCATGTACGGCTCCATTTGCATATGTGACAAATATGGGGGATTATAATCTGAGAGGTTATTATTACGATACGAATTATAATGGTACTCTCCCGACTCCTAATGTCGCTGTAATTGACACAGCAACTAACAATGTTACAGCCAGAGTGCCTCTCGGCGATGGGTGGCCTGTAGGAGTTGCAGTCAGCCCTGCAGGAACAAAGGTATATGTGGTGGACTCACCTATGGACGTCTCCAATGTTTATGTAATTGACACGGCCACAAATATGGTTAGTGCCAAAGTGAATATCGGAAGTAGCTATCCTTCGGAAATTACAGTTAACCCTGCAGGAACAAGAATTTATGTGACGAAACAGCATGATTACACCGATATCTCTGTAATTAACACAGCGACAAACACCTTAATGGCACCGATTATTGTGGGGCCGAGTACTTACAATGTTGCATTTACACCGGATGGAAAAAAAATCTATGCTGCCAACAGTCGAAACAACACTATTTACGTAATT
>NZ_LZPK01000087.1:0-4596 GCF_001729375.1 Methanosarcina sp. A14
AAGCAGCATGAGAAGGAGCATTAGCTATGTCTGGATAACATCTAGCAGCTTCAGTACAGCTAAATACGTTAGAAGCCGCATTGAGAAAATTAATGTAGTCAATGTCGGTACACTTAGGTGGATTTATGTCCATAACTCCGTACGTTTTTAGAGAAACACTAAGCCATAAGTATATTTATAAAGATATCAAGTTTTCGGCATTTTAACTGCGTAAGTCCTAAAATAAAAAACATTAACGTTAGGTATATCATATTAAGTTTTAAACATTTCCTTTCGAACTTTGTATACACGTCTTTATCATGGACTAAAGATATCAATAGTTAGAAGATACCTGTGAAAGGTCAACTCTTTTTGAGACTTATAGCTGTTTTGTGCGGATCGTGAATTGTTTATCAAATAAAAAGATCATAAAAAACAAATAAACAGCGAACTTAAATTTGATAATAAATCGTAAATATTTTTATAAGTTATTTTACAGTATATATTTTTATAATAAAGTGTTGTAAAATTACCAATTCAAAAATAAAGCCTAAAGACCTTAGAATAAACAAATCAAGATGTGCAGCCTTGTGCGATTATTACTAAGCTGATAAAATCCAGCAAAATTTGGATTTTGAGACACTCTCTTTGAAAGTGGCTATAAAACTCACTATAAACTACTACTCGAAATAGCGAAGAGATAGCTTTGAGATATTTGCATTAAAACACACTAGAGGGTAAAATGAAGACAATTAAGTACTTGATAATTTTATTTGTTCTGCTAATTGTGGTGATTTTGGCTATTCCATCAGAAGACACATCTTTACAGGGAATACTTAACTGGAAAGGGCAAGATTGGCCTTTGACATCTGGCTACGCAGACCCCGGTAATAATTACCGGAATAATACAGGTGCACGGATAGATAATCAACCATCAGGAGTGAATACATACCCTTTAGATGGAGTACTTAACTGGAAAGAGCAAGATTGGTATCTAACATCTGGCTACGCAAATCCCGGTAATAATTACTGGAACAATACAGGTGCATGGATAGATGACCAAGATAGACTGCACTTAACAGTTGTAAACGATAGCGGTACATGGAAAAGCACAATGTTAAATAGCCAAAACACATATTGTTATGGTACTTTTACATGGAATGTAGCTTCACCTGTTTTTACTTTTGGCAAAAATTGCGTGGTTGGACTTTGTACTTATTTAGATGATTATAATGCGTCAAATGTAGTGATTTCAAGATGGGGTGACCCTAATGGGAATCAACTCTGGTATTACAAAGAACCTTCTACAGTTAAAGGAAATAGTAAAGAGTATCTGGTTTCACCGAGCATTGAAGGCGCAAACACAACTTATAGAATTGAGTGGAAACCCAATTATATAAGATTCACATCCATGCAGGCAGATGGAACAGTAATAGCAGACTATAATAATACAAATAGTTCTACAATTCCGAAAGAGCCTGAAAGTGTCATAATGAATTTATGGTTAGTGGCTCCTCCATCCGATGGAAAAAACATTGAACTTATAATTAGTAACTTCACAGTTACTAATAATTGAGTTACAAAGTGGCTTTTAAGCCACTAAACTCCTTTCTTATAAATATTTAGAAAATTGATGCCAAAAATGCTTCAATTAGAGTTGTTAGTATAAAGCCTGAACAAAAAAATATTAAGTTTGTTATGGCTAATAAAATTAAAGATTTTTACAAACCGATCTTCCGTATTCCTGTCAGCTTAGACACGATTGTATTGAACAAATTGGTTTTAAGATGAGATACAAACCAGCTAATGGGGCATGAAAAGTAGTTATTAGTGATCAATTTAGTAAACGCCAATAGGAATTTAACATTTTTATCCACATCCTTCTTGCTCAATCGCGGAACTTTTTCAAGCATTTCTATAGATTCTTCCTCGTCTAAGCCGTATTTTCTAGCCTGGGACCGGAAAAATTCATAGTCTATAGTCTCATCTTCAAAAAAAAACTGCCCTGTAAAGACATTGGCGACATAAGCACCACCTATCATAAAAGGAGCTGCTATGGACCATATGTTGGTCTGACTCCTGTAAATCTTAAACTCTCCAAGAGAAACATTCACGAATAACTTTTTATCGTTTTCCATGCAGAGTTTGCAGTCTTTGGGATATACACTATAGAATCTAATCAAGGTATCATGCCACCCGACACCTGCTAGAACATTGCCTTTGAGATCAACCAGGGCTATTGGAATGGAAGAACGTTTATAGAAATCACTCATAAGAGACTGGATTGCCTGGGTTTCGATAATATTATTAACCTCTAAGTTCTCTGCCTTCTTTGTAGACAAAAGAATACTCCACAATAATAACATCATGCACTGTTTACTTTTACTCAGTACATCCCCTACCTGTTTTTGCTTGAAAATGTTTTGATTTATGTAGAAGCAATCGAGAAGCGCGCCGCATTTGTCAAAGCCAAGATGTGACTTCTTATGCACCCACCTGGGGATTGTCCAGTTTAATTCTAATAGTCCTTTTCGCTTCTTCTGTAAAACTTTTGTTTTGTAAATGTCTTTTGATAATTTAATAGTGACATCAGCCAAAACTAATACGGACACAAAAGTCTGTAGGTATCTCGGCAGTAATTTATTCCAATTACTGAATTGATAATAAATATGATACGTGAAAATCAAATGAAGGTATCGTGTCAATAACACATGCCAGATGTTGAGTTGATCAGGTACACTATACGCAAAAATCATATGCAAGTACTGCATCAATGACATATTACCAATCCTGATTAGGTTTAAAGAGAAAGAGGTAGTATGCACAGACTAGCTGAGCAATAGTAAACCACGCATAAAATATCTGAGGAATAAACGTTATTCTCACAAGATAATCCCACTTACTAGGGTCCTGCACATATCGCAGTGTGTAAACACTGTCCACGTACATTAAACTCATTACCAGTATGAACATCCAGTTGGGATGATAAACACCCTTAACTATGTCATACAAAGCATAATTTAGCAAAAGAATCTGGAAAGATAGCATAATCCAGAAGAGTCCGGCGTTCAGGATGTCTTTTCTGGTGCTTTTATTCCATCCATGCTCCCACAATGTATCAAGCCCACCGCGAAGCCAGCGGACTCGTTGCTTCCATAACTCGCTTAGTTTTAATGGGACATCTGTCCAGGCATGCATCCCAAAACCTGCAGCTGTGTGGTAACCAAGCTCTTTTAGAGTTACCGTTAACTCGTAATCTTCGGTGATGTTATGCACATCATATAAAGTGCAGTCAAGTTTTTCGGTAGCTATGCGTCTTGCCATAACTGCTTTTATTGCTTCTACCTTATATACCGTGCACATTCCGTGCGCGACTTTAATCCCTCGATCCTGACTAACTCGACTTCTGTCGAACTCTGCGTATTCGACATATTGCCAGTGATAAACTAGTTTTTCAAAAAACCCATTAGTTGTCTGTTTGACTACACCGGCACGAGAGCACACTGCCCCAAGCAGTGGATCTAGCTGAAATTCTATTAATGCTTGCTCAACAAGATCTGGAGCTACGACTGTATCACCATCGACTGATAGTACATAATCATATGAATTCAGATCTACACTTTTATAAGCAGTGTTCAATGCCCCAGATTTTTTAAATTTATTTCCAACAGTTTCTATCAAACTTACGCGGTTATCAATGGCAGCTATACTTCTTACTATACTAACCGTGTCATCTGTACTGTTATCACTTATTACAATAACATCGACTTTGACTGTTTGAGTAAGAATGGATTCAATGGTTGAGCGGATTATATCCGCCTCATTATGAGCTGGCACAAACGCGATGACATTGTTCTGTGGAGGCAGAACGGGTGTCATTTCGCAATTCCTCCTAATCACTTACTGCTAATAAATTTTGAGTAATATAATAATCTTTGACAATAATGCAAAATCAGATTAAAAATTATATTATATAAATTATTAAAATCATGTTTTGCAATTAATTGACAGATTACGGAGAAACAAAACCTAGTTCAAATATATAAATTTAGTAGAATACTGCTGTATTTAGAAGATAAATTGCAGTTCTGTATACTTAAATATACAAAAATCTTGAATTTTATTGAAGAGAACTTTTAATTTTCCATTCTGTAGATGTACACAGTAGTAGAGATTATTTGCCTATTTGCTCAAAATGACTCATCAAAGAATGATCAACTTTTTAAATGGCTGCCATTTTGAGAAAATGAGTGGTATTTTTGTGTACATCTACGGAAAGCCAAATTAAAGTTGAAGTTATAGACAAAAACAGCGTTTATTAGAGCTAGTGAAAGAGAACAAGTTTTTACTTAAAAATTCTAATTTGAAAACTCTACGAGATAGATTCCCGAACACTCCTCAAAAAGAGACAGAGAGGCACCTGTTAAGTGAATGAAATGTTCCTATCAATCCATCTAAGTTAAAAAAGAAAAGAGGCTTTCGCCTCAATTAAGCTGGTATATAACTAAAGTCAGATAAAACCATTTCTGCGTTCTGTCCATTTATCGGCGCTAAATGATTCATAAGCCACATCTGCATTGCAACTCCACCTGCTACATGTGGGATACTTGTCTGATC
>NZ_LZPK01000088.1:0-7078 GCF_001729375.1 Methanosarcina sp. A14
TGATTTTGATTTGATTTTGACTTTGTAACTATTCAGGCACCACAAATCAACATCAAAAGCCTTAATTTAAATGATTTGGTATTTACAATATATTTCAGTCTGTTTTGTAAGTTGATGCCAAATGATGCTGTTTTTAATCTTGCTATGAATCTCTTATGAATCCCTTATTAGACATATCCTTATGGCCAAAATCGGTGTTAATTGATTCATTTTAGGGTACCTGACTAGTTACTTTTTTTCAAAGATTACAAGTTTTATGCCTTTTCTGAAATTGATTCCGCGATTTTCAGCATTTCGTCTTTTTCCAGGGAAGAGCAAAGACTTAGATTTACCTCTCCTAACTTCCACATTAAAAGTTTCGTTTTCCCCATCGAAAGATATTTTCCATCTATCCCGTTAATCTGAATATCCTCACCTCTATCCATAATTGTAGAATCGGATGACTGGTTCGTAGAGACGGTTTCTGCGAGACTTATAAAGGCTTCGTCTTTTGTGTACGTAATTTCAACGGTTTCAAAACTCTGGTTTTCAGGAGAAAATTGGCTGTTGTTGTAGACCATTGAATTATTGAATTCATAGCCTTCAGGAAGGTACTCCGGAGTAAGGATCTTAAAACTGGCTTCCTTTCTGGCTTCTTCAAGGCTCAATTTTTCAGGAGGCTTAATTTCTCCTAAGTCTACTATTTTTGCGCCTTCTGGGACCTCGAATTTAAACTCCGAATCTGGAAGTCCTGTGTTAACCTGCAGGTCTTGAATTTCCAATTTCATGGTTCGATTTCCATCGCCATTATATGTCTCATACCTGAGAGGCATCCATGTTTCCTGATCTACCCAAATTTTTGTCTTGTATATAAGCTCGTAATCTCCATCGTTTTCTTTCGGAGTTGTTTCCAGCAGATAAGTTTTTCTTCCATCTACATTCTCAACTCCAAGTACTGTTACATTAGTATCGTTCAGGAAATCATCTATGATATTGGTATAGTCATTTTTCGTAAGTTCGGAAGTTTTGGAAATTTTTATTTTTGTGACCGTATTGGTATCTGGGGTATAACTCCACAAGATATTCCCATCTGAAACACTTACGGTTTGATTTTCTTTACCGGGCTCTGTTACAATACTTTTAATCATATTAGGCTTTTTGAACATAGTTTTGGATTCTGATTCTTTGGTTTCTCCTCCAAAGTAAGAGGTCATATGCATTGTATATGAATAATCTCGAGTATTATTCTCTTTATCCATCATCTGGGATGCAATTTGTTCTGCACTCAGGTCTTTTTCCGCGCAGCCTGAAGCAAAGAGGGCTACAACTATGAAAGTCAGAACAAATATTGAGCTAAATTTTTTCATTGTTGTCATATTACTCATCTTTCAATAGTTCATTTTTTTTAAATATTGTAAAACTAATAATCTTAAAGACATTTGTAATTATTTATGAATTTTTCAAAATTAAGCTTAATTATATTGAGCTTCTATTTGATCAACAATAGGACCAGTCACTTCGCAATCATGGCAACCTTTTTGATGAAAATACTGAATTGTGATCGGATTTGCATATGCTATCGGTATAAAAATAAGAGATAAATAAATCATAGTCATGAGAGCTATTATATGAGAAATGTTTTTCATGAAAATCCCTATAAGTACATCTTTTATTTTCACGAATCTGTGTATGTCGATAATAGGAAACTCAATTATCTGAATTCTGTTTGCGCTGCAACCATTTTATTCCTAAAACCAAAAATATCAATAATATTCCAAGAATTATACTTCCTTTCAAAATAGAAAGAATAGGATAGTCAAGAACAAGGTAACGTACAAAAATGAAGGCACATGCGATTACGTAGAAAACCAGCAATCTTATAGGATCTTTTTGATTTGCTTTCCTTTCACCATATATGATCTTTGAGAGTGAGACTCCGATAAATAATAAAAGCAAAATCCAGTATATCTGATCCATATTATAAACTAAAGAAGCATAAAGATAGGCGATATACAAAAGTATTGTAACAAGTAGAAGACCCATATGTTCTCGAATTGATGAAGAAATTTTAGTTTCTTCATCTTTATAGACCTCTGTGATTTTTTCGTCATGAGACTTTGAACTCAAAATATGGTTAATTATAACGAAAAAATTATTGTTATCAATTTGTTCCTTTTTTCTATACCAGACCATAAAAGAGAAATGGATAGCTGTAATAAAGAGGGAAAGAATAAATACCCCTGACATCCTTAGCGGAATATATCCTTCCCTATTTAGCAGCCCGATTATTAAAAAACTAACAACTAATACCGGGAATGAACGTAATAATTCTTCTTTTACAATATAATCTATATTAACCATCGCTGTATCTCCTGATACAAACAACTTTTTTGATGAAGTATTCAATGAAAACTAATGTGCAAATATGGTTGGAACTGGCAAGAAAAGTAAACAAAAATACAAGACTTGCTCAAGCCGAAACCAATTTACCTTTTAAATATAGGAATTAGTGAATAGATAGTCGTAATGGATATAAATATACCAAATAAGGCGAAAAACTTCGCCGTTACAGTACTGCCAGATGATTTAAAGTGAAAATACAACCCAAAACAGGTAGCACTCGCGAAGACATTGCTACAAATTGACAGCAATTTAGATAATTTTGCATCAGTTTCAGAAATGGAGAGGATGAATAAAAGAAGTCCGACTCCCATCAGCACGATATAGGAAGTAATTAGTGATTCCATTATGGTTACTGCAACACCCGCTATGATGATACAGATAGAAACAAAAAATGAAAAGAGAAATTGTTTCGAATTTCTTTTTATTGGAGTCTTCATTCAGTCACCTCTCAATAACACTTATGGTCACAAGCCCATTCGCTTCCGTGATCCAGGTAGTAACTTGTGCACTCATTCTCTGAACTTTGCTATTCAATACCAATCAATTCCACCTCTTCACTTTCATTTAAGAGGCAAGAAGCAAACTATAAAATAGTTATAAAGTTATAGACTCTATGCCTTCGGGTATGCATGGTTCAGGATCGTTCTCAAACTTTACTTGAATCTTGCAAAATATTCCCACTTATTCAGTTTTTGAGAATTAGTTATAAGTTTTCCGGCCAATTTCTCTAACTATCAGAGATCAGGGAATCTTTACAGATCTAAAATGAGCTACAAAAAACAGTTAGAGAAATTGGTCGGAAGTTATATATAGATCAGGTCAATGCCAATTATTTAAAATCTACAGCTAGTGATCAGGCTTTTTGTGCCTTACTCGATATATCATATACTCTATTTCTTTTCATCTTTAGAGACCTTTGGATCCGAAAATCTCTTTATTATCCACTTTCCATAAAATGCAAAAGCAGCCAAAATTGCAACTACACCCGAGACAAAGATAAGAGGATTTCTACGATCCATGAATGGGTTATCTACCTGGACTCGTTCCATGGAATATTTTCTAAAATCAGAAGTTTTATTTTCCATGAACAAAGTTCCGTTTTCATTTTCAAACCATATCTTTAAATTGTGACTACCAGGGGTGAGAACAAAAAGATTTTCGGGATCCAGAGGCCCGAAATCATCCAGGTAATAATAAAGAGTTCTGTTTGAGTCCATGTAATTTTCTGGGTAACCGATTACATATGTTACCTCATTCTCAGAGCACTCTATTTCCTGATGAGGAGGTTCAGAACTTCTGCTTTGTTTTTCCTTATTTACAACATTTATGCTTTCGGTGCCTCTATTTCCATAACGATCGGTTGCCAGAACCTTGATGGTATGTCCTCCTACAGGAAGCGAAAAAGTCCTGCCTGATCGGAGATTTCCCAGGCTCTGATTGTCAAAAAAGACTTCCACAGTACTCTCGGGGTCGGAGACGTTATAGATGAGTTCAAATGAGGCTTCTGAAATCTCCGGATTGGAGACATTAACAAGAGGAGCCTGATTCTCATCTGGATCTGCCAGATAAATAACACTTCTGGCAGCCAGAGTACTTGCATTCCTGATAACCGAAAAATCGATATTATCAACCGTATCGCTCAATTTGTGGAAATTATCATGACTTTTGTAATTGTGGTGGCAAAGGACTACTGCAGGAATGTGGTTTTCCCAAAAGATTTCATGATCTCCTCTTTCTATAAGTGCAGATTGAATTCTAACCCCCGAATTTCTTGCTTCATTTTCAAAAATATCTTTAAGCCAGGCATACTGGGGAAGATAGCATACGCAAAGAGGTTCGTTTCCTACGCAGTCGAGATTAACAACTGCAACAATATTGTCTTTCAGCTCAGGATGGGCTTCAACCCATGCCTGGCTGCCAAGAAGATTAGACTCTTCTCCGGAAAAAGCAATGAAATATATTGTCCTGTTTAATGACTTATTCTGCAATGCCTTTGCAAGTTCAAGCATGCAGGCAACTCCACCTGCATTATCATCCGCTCCTGTTCCATTGGCCGATTCGCAAACGTAAGTATCGGACCAGACCGGCCAGAAATAGGGCCTTTTGACCCTGGAATCAAAAAAACCTCGTAGACCGGATTTAGGAGGTACAAGTATTCTTGAATCATAATGTGCAGTTACGAGAATAATCTCATCTTTAAGGACATTTCCCTCTTTAACTCCCACAACGTTTGCTCCACTCACATTCCAGTAATTGAAATTCCTTGTGCGCACCCTTACGGAAAAATTATCAAAAGAGACATGCAGACCTGCGTTTTCCATCTCATTTTTTATGAATAGAGAAGCTTCGGCAGCGTTTTTGCTTCCGATTTTTCTTTCCCCAAAAGAAGATATGATCCGGGTTGAGTTTTCGATTCTTGTTTGGGAAATGTCAAGCGGAACTGATAGAGGTTCTTCACTTAATTTTGAGAGCAGGGAAATTGTCTTGTCCGGACTATCATTCCAGCCAGAGTACGAAATATTGTATACAATTTTTTCTGAACAACTATTTGTTTCATTAATTTCATGAAAATCAGAAGAAAGTACATGGTAATCATGGGCAAATACGGTTTCCGAAAGTAAAACTAAGATTAAAAAAGTAATAACTAGGTTTGCTAATTTTCTGCCCATATTCTCACCAAAAATTACTCTATTCTCAAGAATACAAATGTTATTCCAAATATAACAACTGTCAGGAAAGGATAGATAAATGCTATCTGTGAAGCGTTCGTATCATGGATTTTTCCTTCCTTAATTTTGTTATTGTAGATTTGGTTGGTAGAGCTTTCCGTTACGATACTTTCACTGTTATTTGATAGGAAATTATCTTTAACTGTATTATTACTGGAATTCCTTATTATTGAAATTCCAATACGGCTGTTGTTTGATATAAAATTATTTTTGACCGTATTATTGTTGGAATCAGTTATTTGAACTCCAACAAGGCTCAAAGTTACATTGTTACCTGACATTGTGTTGTTATTGCTGGATTCAGTAAGTAGAATACCGTCATCACTATTTGAGACCATGTTATTTCTCAGTGTGTTGTTATTACTGCCATCTTCAATCCAGATACCGTCTCCTTCGTTCGAACTTGCATTATTATAACTCAAAATATTATTTTTGGAACCCCAAAAGTAGATGCCAAATCGGTTGTCAAAAGCATCATTATTGATGAGATCATTGTCGTTAGAATTTGTAAGACTAATACCTCTCTCATTATCAGAAACAGTGTTCTTGCTTAGCATGTTATGATCGGAACTCTGGAGATCTATACCAATTACGTTGTTTGATAATTTGTTGTTACTAATAATGCTGTTATTAACTCCTTCGAGATGTACTCCGGCGGTTGGAGATGTAACAAAGTTACTGGCACCAGTAATTTTAAAGCCACTGATAGTTACGTTATCCTCAGTCACATTGAAGATATGTTTTCCAGGATTGGAAGCCTGAATTATAGTATCATCTGGATTGCCAGAGTTAGATTTTATGGACACAGATTTATTAACAATCACATTTTCCGTGAAGTTTCCATTGTAAACAAGAATTGTATTGCCATCTTTTACGTTATTGATAGCTTCCTGAATTATTGAGTAATTCGCTTCACCATTTTTGCTCACTGTGACCGTAGCTGCTTCTGCGGTGCCTGCAATTAATATTAGATAAACAAACACCACTGAAAAATAAGCTTTAATTTTCATATATATCACTTTAAGAAATGGTCTCCAAAAATTTAAAGGAAGGTGCGATGTAACCTTCCCTATAAAATCTTTATCATTGATTAGCTATCAATCAATTATAAACAGTTGCTGAACCATCGTATCCTGGAGTACCTTTAGCAGTCTCCACTACATTAGCAGTTTCTTCTGCACTTGCTGCCGGCATAAAAGCCATACATACCGGGAACATTGCCAAAAACAATCTTCCGGTGCTGAATTTCTTTGCGATCATTTATTTTTACGTCTTCACTTTTATTCAAGAGGCTAGAAGCAAACTTTAAAATAGTTGTAAAGTTATATACCCCATGCCTTCGGGTATGCAGAGTTCAAGATCGTTCTCAAACTTCACTGAACTCTGCAAACATTCCCACTTATTCAGTTTTAGAGAATCATTTATAAGTTTTCCGGCCAATTCCTCTAACTATCAGAGATCAGGGAATCATTACAGATCTAAAATGAGCTACAAAAAACAGTTAGATAAATTGGTCGGAAGTTATATATAGAATAGTTCAACGCTAATAATTTGAAGTCTACAGCTAATGATCAGGCTTTTTGCTAAAAAAATGGCTGATATGTTTTTGAGATATTGAATTTTTTTACAGCAAAATCGGTCTTTACGAAATCGCCTGTTTTAAAACTTTGTCATCTATGTCTTTTTACCACAAGATAGGCGAAGTCAGCTTTTATTCGTGGACTATATAGATTCAGGATTTAAAAATAAGTAGATTGGAGAAAAAAGATCTGCTTAATTAAAAAGGATGTAGAGAGATTGAAGCAAACTTTTTCAGAAACTTTTTGATAATCAGTATTTTTGAACCTTAATTTGACAGGTTCTGCTAACTAACCTGACTTTGACAGTTACATAAAAATAAGTGCTCTTTGTTTTGTGTTATTCGCTCTAATGTACATCACAAAACAAAGAGCCTTCCCTACAATTCC
>NZ_LZPK01000089.1:0-3941 GCF_001729375.1 Methanosarcina sp. A14
ATTATCAGTAACATGCTTAAAATGATTAATTATCAGTAACATGCTTAATATGCTTAATTATCAGTAACATGCTTAACATGCTTAATTATCAGTAGAATAATTACCAGTTGTAAGGATTATTGAGGTGGAACTTTGAAAAAACTAGGCATACTTATACTTACTTTCTTGCTGGTTGCATCTATCTTCGTATCTGGCTGTGCATCCAATAAAGAAAATGTATCCGAGAACGGAACCGGATCTGAAGAGACCACTGCAATTACTGAGCTGAACATTGGCTATCAGCCAAGCACCCATCAGATCGCATATATGACTGCGGCTGAAAAAGGATGGTGGAAATCAGACCTTGCACCATATGGAATTACAAAAATTAATGAATACCAGTTTCCGACAGGAGCCCCTGAAATGCAGGCAATGCTGGCTGGAGATCTGGATGTTGCCTATGTAGGAGCAGCACCTGTAATTACAGCTCTCAGCCAGGGACTTGACGCAAAGATTGTTGCACCTGTCCAGATAAACGGTTCAAGTCTGGTTCTTCGTAACGAATACAAATACGAAAGCCCTCAAGACTTAAAGGGTCTTACGATCGCTACTTACCCGACAGGAACAATTCAGGACACCCTGCTCAGAAATTGGCTCCAGAAAAATGGGCTTGACCCTGAAAAAGATGTGAAAATCCTTGGAATGACTTCAGGAGATGCTATCACCGCTATTTCAGCTAAACAGGTTGATGCTGTCTTCCTGCCTCACCCCTCCCCAACAGTTATAGAAAAGGAAGGAAACGGGCGTATCATAGTACAATCTGGAGAGATGGAAGCAAACCATGCCTGCTGTGTGCTTGTCGTAAGTGGAAAACTTATCAAAGAGCACCCGGAAATTGTGGAACAGATTGTAAAGACCCATATTAAGGCAACTGAGTATAACAAGGAACATATGGACGAAGCTGCTAAGATTTTTGCAAATAAGACTACAGAGGATCTTGACACTGTAAAGGACTCGCTTAAGGAATGGGATGGTGCATGGATCACAGATCCAGCCTTGATTGAAGACTCAGCTGTCAATTACTCAAAGGTTCAGTACGAACTTGGGTATATTCCGAAATCCCTGACAAAGGAAGAAATCTTTGACACAAGTTTCTATGAGAAAGCCACGAGTGAGAAATAAGAATAAGAGTAACTGAAGAAAAAGAGAAATCTAAATAAAGGGTTCAAATGCTTCGGCTTTATAGAAGGCAATTGAACCCTTATTTTTTCTGAAAAATGAAGTCTGCCGGAAAGATAAAAAGGTAAGAATTCTTTTAATTAGACATGAACGTTAACTTCATAAAAACAGTTAAAGAAAAAGGCATTGAAGCATTATCGCTCATAGTTGCAATTGCAATATGGCAGCTTGCAGCAGACGTAATTGTACAGAATAAATTTAAGCTGCCTAGTTTTTATGATGTGATAATCTCTTTTTCTGCAATCGTAAAGAGTGGGCTAATTTTTACAGATACATTGACGAGCTTAATTAACTTTGCAATTGGTATTGCTGGCGCTTTTGTAATTGGGATTCCTCTGGGAATAGCCATGGGATGGTTTAAAGATATAAACAGAGCAGTCGACCCTATAATAGAGATACTGCGCCCTATACCCCCCATTGCCTGGATTCCCTTTGCAATCATATGGTTTGGGCTTACCCATCAGGCTGCAGGTTTTGTTGTATTTGCAGGAATGGTTTTTCCAATTATCATCAATACATATACCGGTTTTAAGAACGTACCGAAGGTTTATGTTGAAGCCGCAAGAGTTCTTGGTTGTACCCGAAACCTGGATCTTATACGTTATATTGCAATTCCCTCAGCTATGCCCTCAATTGTTGCAGGAATCAGGATTGCTATGGGTGTAGGCTGGATGTGCCTTGTAGCTGCAGAAATGTTTGGGAGCGACAGCGGACTCGGATATGAGATATGGCACAATTACTACATGCACAGGATGGATTTCGTACTTGTTTATATGTTACTGCTCGGATTTGTTGGCCTTTTAATTGACCGTTTCTTCAGGCATTATGTAAATGCAAAATTACTGAGATGGACATCAGGAACTGTGGTATAAAATGGGTAGAGTAAGTGTAAAAAATGTTTCACGTATCTTTACTAAAAAAGAAGATAATGTAGGTACAGAAGCTTTGCACGATGTGAGCTTTGATGTTGAAGACGGAGAGTTTATCTGCCTTTTGGGACCATCCGGCTGTGGGAAGACCACTCTGCTACGCATCACTGCTGGACTCGAAACCCAGACTTCAGGAGAAATTACACTAAACGGTGTTCCTATAACTGGCCCGGACCCCAAAAGAGGTATGGTCTTTCAGCAATATTCTCTATTTCCCTGGAGAACAGTCATCGATAACATTACATTTGGACTGGAAATGCAGGGGATTAGTAAGGCTGAAGCCAGGAAGCAGGTGGAGAAGTATATAGAACTTGTGGGCCTGGAGCAGTTCAAAAATAGCTATCCATACGAACTCTCAGGAGGTATGCAGCAGCGTGCAGCCATTGCACGAGCCCTAGCCAATGAGCCCGAAGTCCTTCTTATGGATGAACCTTTTGGGGCCCTGGATGCCCAGACTAGAAATATCCTTCAGGACGAACTTCTGAAGATATGGGAACAAAAACACGTGACCTTCCTTTTCGTAACTCATAGTGTGGATGAAGCGGTTGTTCTCGCGGACAGGATAGTGGTCATGACTGCAAGACCAGGAAGGATAAAAGAGATTGTAAAAGTTGACCTGCCCCGCCCACGCTCCAGGACAAGTAAAGAGGTTAACCTTTTAAGAGACCGTATCCTGAAACTTCTGGAAGAAGAAAGATTTCACAGGTAAAGTACTATGGCTTTGATAAAAAAGAGATAAAGCCACAGTGCGAAGGGGTAAAGAATAAAAAAGGGGAAAAAAGAGTTCAAAGAGAATAAAAAAAGGAAGAGAAAAGAAAGAAAAAGTTAACTGTTCATTGGGAACTCACGATTATTCTTCAGCCCGGATAATCACTTTCGTTAATGGCTCTACTTTCCTGACAAGAACTTTTCCGATAAGTTCAAGCGTACCGTCTGCTTTTACGGAGTCGATAACGCACCCAGGCCTGACGCGGATATCCCCCTGGCAGGCTGTAGCATTTATTTTAGCTTTATCAAGAAAAACAAGCTCAGAAACCGTTTCGATATTGCCCAGAATTTTTGCCTTTGAACAGACAAGCGCACTTCTGGCTTTTACATTGCCTCTAACAACTGAACCTTTTCCGAGATCAAGCCTGCCAGTTACTGTGAGGTTCTTCCAGAACTTCACTTCTTGCCCGACAATTACATTGCCATCCAGAGTAAGATCCTCATCAAAAAAAGCTCGTTTTTCAATGACGTAAGTATTGGACCTGGGGTGGTACTTGATAAAACGAATCATTAGAGATCACTCCGGGATACTTGCCCCGGTTATAGATATAAAGCAAATACTTATTCTATAAGGCATTTACAAAAATTTTGTCAATTGAATTTCCAAGATATGATTGAATATCTATTATTTAACAGCATCGAATGTTCACTATCAGACGCCATGAATAAACAATTAAAGCATAAACGACATGCTGAAAAATAAGCGAAAAATATAACCCTATCAAAGAAGCTGAAAAATAGAATTGATAGAAACAGCGAAAAACGTAGTCCAATCAAAGAAGATGAAAAGAAACGACCGGATAAAAGTACAGATAAAAGTGAAGTCTAGATTAAAGAAAAATAATTCCGGTAATAAAGTATCCGGAGATTAATTAGTGTATGTGAATGGAAGAGAGACTGAAGAATTAGATATATATCATTTTTCAGTCTCGGTTTTTCTCATTTGAAATGATCCTGCTTATTCAACGAGGCTGGCGAAACCGTATTTGGGAAGAACCCTTTCGATTTTAATCCGGACTTCATCTC
>NZ_LZPK01000090.1:0-16908 GCF_001729375.1 Methanosarcina sp. A14
GTAGGAGATGCAGAGAATGCAGCAACTGGTTTTGTTACCACTTTTATATAGCCTTTTTTTGTTACCGTGTTACTGCCTTTAGTATTCTTTGCTGTTAAACTAACAGTATATACTCCTGCCTTTGAATACTTGTGAGTTGGATTCTGGACGTATGACTTTGATCCATCTCCAAAGTCCCATTTCCATGAAGTAGGTGAGCCTGTACTCTTATCAGCAAATGTTACCTTCAGTGGAGCATTTCCAGAGGTAGGGTTCGCAGAGAAATCTGCTACAGGAGATGTACTTCCTGTTGTGGTGAAGGCCTTAATACATACATTCGCATCTGTAGCATATGTCGTTATGTCGCCCCAGGTTTGTCCATCAGAACTAATAAAACTCTCTCCAGCATTTGCTGTTGCTTTACTACTGTAGCCTGAGGATGGCATTTCTAAAGCAATCGGATAACCATATCCAGAGGTCGTAAGCTTCAGGACTACTGAGAACTTTTGACCGGCTTTGAGATTAACTTTGGAATCCAGAGGAATCGTGTGATAGCCTGCATAAGGGATTTTCCCGCTCTTTGAAATAACCGGGCCGGCTTGAGTTACAGGGCTGGACGAAACGTCAGTATATATATAAAGGATATATTTGCAGTTTGAGTCTGTAGTATAGAAACTTACGGCTTTGAGGACCTCATCGGATTTTGCAGTGAAGATATTTGCACCCCATAAGGTAGTAGAAGTGTCTTCTTTGCCGCAATCTGTGACCCATCCAAGTGGGTCATACTGATAGATATTTTTATAATTGTCAGTATTTTCTGCCGTGAAGACAGCGTTTGTATTGCCTATATTGGAGTCATAATACGAAACATAAAAATATCCGTTTTCACCAAAACCTGTACCCCAACTATTTTTCACGATAAACGCGCCATTTCCGGGCGGAACATGGGTAAAGTTATTCTTATCATATGAATCGTCCCAACCCACAATAGTTACAGCATGGTCAGAGTACGAAGATCCATCATAGTAAAAACTATTTGTATCATTAGAATAGCAATCGTCAAAGTCGTCACCACCAGTATATATACCTGTATCGACAGCTCCGTATTTTTCAATTGCAGATTTTATTTCGTTGTTGTCCTTAGATCCCTGCCTGCCAGGAAGGACTAAAACATTCTGTACATGTTGGTATACAGGAAGTCTGAGTTCATCTGATGAATATACTGATGAATCACTATATGGGTCATTACTTTCCTTCACGGGTCCACTCCACCGAGCCAGGTAAGCAGTAGACATAAGTATATTTCCCCCATCTGAATAATCAAACCCTTCTGGGGCATCACTGGAAAGCACGTTTTTAAGATTATTTTCTGAAAAATCCCAGCTTTTTCCAGGCATTAAATATGATTCTAAAGACCCGTAGGTTGCAAATGTCCAGCAAGTTCCTGCTTTACCCTGATCTTTCACAGGAGTGACTTTGTTCAGTGTCCTGAGGTCATATCTAGCTGGATAAGATACTGTACTGCCAGAAACAGTACGGAGATGACTAAGATCCACAATTGTGGGGAATAAACCCGTTTTGTGTCCGTTAATAGATGGTTGACTGGAAATTTTTTCCTGTTGATACTTTACAAAATCAGGGTTTTTTGGCGCAAATGCAAGCTGTGAAACTTTGTTATTATCTGATAAGTTCGTATCAGCTATTGCTATAGATGAGCCTATACTCAAAAGCAGGACAAGAAGTCCGCTGAGGATTACTACCCTTTTTTTTACATTTAAATTATTTTTTGTATTGCATTTTTTAGTCATGATTAGAGCCTTACCTATATTATTTACGTTATTTTATAATATTAAATATTTTAATATGCAAACTTTCCTGCATATATCACCCATCAAATTAATGTTTCAAAAATTTCGATTATAATTTTCATAAATATTCTAATTATTTCGATTAATGAGTAAAATAATAAAACAATTTTCGTTATATAGTCTTTATGACTTATTTAACTTAATACCAAAATCTAGTGATAAATGTAAAATCCAAAATCATTAGATTTTGTAGTTGGGCCCAATCCTTGTGATACAATTTCGAGATTAAAGTTTTTAGATATCGAATATTGATTTTGACGAAAACCGGATTCTTCTTGCTAATTCAGCTTGCTAATTCAGATTTTCAATCAAGAAATGCAAAAATCACTAGATTTTGGAACAGAGTCCATTTTTCGGATGAAAAAAAGATTGTCTTGAAATCTAGACATTACTTAAAAAATGGTTAATTAATCATATGCCGTGCAGTTTGGGTAATAAATTAGCCAGTTCAAACAGACTAAATCCAGGAAGCCTATCTTTCTCTGTTTGCTGCCATGAAGATTCCTATAAATCACCCTGGCTCCAATAAAAATCAGAAGACCAGAGGCAATCCAGAAAGCATATTCGGAAACGAAGCCACTCATTGCACTTCTTCCAAACCAGCCCAATATTATCATTAAAGCTTGAAAGCCCCCAAAAAAATTTTAGGTATCGCTGACCGAAAATTTATTCTGCCCTGTCTTTTATCGATCTGCCTACTAATTTTCTGTAAGCCCATTCAATACAGAAGCAGCAGAGAAGTGTGATTAAAAGCAGTTCCAGAGTTAGTTTCGAATTCACAAATTCATAATAAACTAACACTCCAAAGAAAATCAAGCTACTTAGAAGTGAAGCCAAAATTACCCAGCGTTTCGCTCCGGTTTCTTTTAAAAGATGCAGATGAGAAGTATTAACGGCTACATAAATTATAAGCAGGGAGGTACTTGTGAGCATACCTAGTCCATCCAGAGAAAGGAAGTTAGCCATGAGTATCACAAAACCGGATGTAATCAAAAGTTCTTCCGTTCCCCTTTTCCAGATTTTTCCCTCAAAAAATAAAGGCAAACGTCCTTCTTTTGCAAGCAAATAACTTATGTTTGCTCCCCGTAAAGAGAAGCGTTTATCGCAGAAGAAGTTGAAATTAGAGCGGCGAAAGCCATAACCTTGAAACCCAGAACTCCTAGAAAAGGTTTTGCTGCAGCTGCAAGTGCATAGTCTTTTGACTTTTCGATCTCAAAGGTTGAGAGGTTCCCAACTACTGCAAGGCTAACTGATGCGTAGATAATAACGACAAGTGCAATACTCAGATAAATTGCTCTTAGAAGATTGGTTTCTGGATTTATAATGTCTTCCGCAGCATTGGTTATCAGTCCAAACCCCTGATATGCAAGAAATATAACTCCAACCCCAAAGAGAATACTTATGGAGTCTGGCCATGCAGAAGCCGAGAGATTTCCAGTATATTTATGTAAGCAATACCTGCAGTCGCAAAGAGTAGCAATATACAAAACTTTATCGAAACTATAAATAGTTCGGATTTTCCTACGGCTTTAGCTCCTATAAAATTAATTGCCGTAAATCAGGATAATTGTATTTGCAAAAATCTTATCCCATACCTGCGCTGAGCCTGGAGGCAGGAAGATTACTGCATAAGAAGAGAAACCTTTTGAATAAAGAGCAAGTGCGAAGATGTAGCTTATCCAGAGCAAAAGATTAAGCTCTCCACTTAAAACTCCATCTCCGAACCCTTTTAGAATAAATTCTACAGGCCCTCCAGTAGATTGGTATCTAACCCCAATTTTTGCGTAGGAATAAGCATTTAAATGCAACTACTCCTGCAATGATAAAAGAATCTATACTGCATTTCCTGAAATCTGAACAGCTGTCCTGAAAATAGAAAATATCCCGGCTCCAATCATACTTCCGACACCTATTGAAGCCGCAGCATAGAGCCCCATCGATCTGGTCCCAGTCATAAAACTCCAAATTTAAAATTTCTCTGTTTAAAACCAGTCCACTGAGATTCTTTTGAATGTCATCACTTTCATGAAAAGATATAATGTTAAATTTGTAATATAAGTATAATATTAGTTTCTATATTAGTTTCTGGATAGCCTTATATGATAAAACCGAGATATATTTACTTTTAAACTTTTAAAAATCTCTTTAATAATTTATAAAATAATTACTGTTTCCAGCTAAGCATTTCAAAACTATAAGGAATCGTGAACATAAAGGATATGACAATAGGTATGAAAAAATATGGAAACAACATTCGATCTGGAGAATATAACTGGGCTTTCAGAAGAAGAGGCCGCTGCGATACTTAAGAACGAAGGCTATAATGAGCTGCCGTCCCAGAAGAAACAGAGCCTTTTTTCTATCTTTCTGAATGTCCTTAAAGAACCGATGTTGCTTCTCCTTTTAATTGCAGGTACGATTTATCTATTTCTTGGGGAAGTTAGAGATGCTTTTATACTGCTAGTTTTCGTTTTCGTGGTTGTGGGTATAACATTTAATCAGGAAATAAAGACCGAAAGAGCCTTAGAGGCTTTAAAAAATCTTTCAAGCCCAAGAGCTCTTGTGATAAGAGGCGGGGAACAGAAAAGAATTCCAGGGAGAGAAGTCGTTAAGGGAGATATCATAATTTTGAGAGAAGGAGACCGCATCCCGGCAGATGGAGTTGTGCTCTCCAGTACAAATCTTCTGGTAGATGAATCCTTACTCACAGGCGAATCACTGGCTGTTAGAAAATGCGAATCTACTGGCTTAACTCACTCCTTGAAACCTGAGCAGCTCGGAGGAGACGATCTCCCATTTGTATATTCAGGAACCCTGGTAATTCAGGGTCATGGAGTAGCCCAGGTAAGCGAAACCGGAATACATACTGAAATGGGAAAAATCGGAAAAGCTCTGGGGACGATAGCCGAAGAAGATTCTCTACTCAAAAAAGAAACCGCACAAATTATAAAGACCTTTGCTATTTTTGGAGGAATACTCTGCGCAGTTGTAGTTATAGTCTATGGTTTGACCAGAGGAGATTGGCTGCACGGTCTGCTTGCGGGACTGAGTTTGAGCATGGCCCTCCTTCCCGAAGAGTTCTCAGTAGTTTTATTGATATTCCTGAGTATGGGAGTCTGGCGTTTGTCCAAAAGAAATGTGTTAGTACGACGGATGCCTGCAATTGAGACGCTCGGGGCTTCAACCGTACTTTGCGTGGATAAAACAGGGACTTTAACCTTAAACCGGATGATTTTGAACTCCTTATTTTCTAAAGGCGAGTATTGTGAACTCGAGAAAAATAAATGCCTGCTTGAGAAGTTCCATGAATTGCTTGAGTTTGGATACCTGGCAAGCCAGCGGGATCCTTTTGATCCTCTTGAGAAAGAGATAAAAAGAAACACTGAAAAATTTCTTTCTAATACCGAACATATCCACGAAGAGTGGAAAACTGTCAGGGAGTACCCTCTCTCAAAAAACCTGCTTGCACTTTCAAACGTATGGAAATCCCCAGATTCCGGAAAATACGTTATCGCTACAAAAGGCGCACCCGAAGCAATTTTTGACCTGTGCCATCTGAGTGAAGCCGAAAAAGAAGAGTTATCAGCTCATGTCCAGGAGATGGCAAACCGGGGTTTGAGGCTTCTGGGTGTGGCCAAAGCCAGTTTTCAGGATGACTCTTTGCCTGAAAAACAGCACGATTTTGAGTTCGAATTTATAGGACTGCTGGGATTTGTTGATCCTGTCCGGCCATCCGTCGCCCAATCAATAAAGGAGTGTTATAAAGCCGGAATAAGAGTCATTATGATTACCGGAGATTATCCAGGTACAGCTCAGCATATTGCCAGGCAGATAGGTCTAGAAAATCCAGATAAATATATTACCGGTCCTGAATTGGCAAATATGGATCAACAGGAACTTTCTGAGAAAATAAAAGTAACAAACATCTTTGCCAGGGTTGTGCCCGAACAAAAACTGACAATTGTAAATGCTTTAAAACAAAACGGGGAAGTTGTTGCAATGACAGGAGATGGGGTTAACGATGCTCCTGCTCTGAAATCGGCTCATATTGGAATTGCGATGGGGGAAAGGGGCACGGATGTAGCTCGTGAGTCTGCATCGATTGTTCTTCTGAACGATGATTTTTTTTCCATAGTTGCAGCCGTCAGGATTGGAAGGCGGATTTTCGATAATCTCAAGAAAGCAATAGGGTATATATTTTCAGTCCACATGCCTATTGCAGGACTCGCTCTGTTCCCTATATTATTTAATTTGCCTCTTGTCCTTTTGCCTGCACACATAGCATTTCTGGAATTGATAATTGACCCTGCCTGCTCAACAGTCTTTGAGGCTGAACCCGAAGAGAAAAATATAATGAACAGATCGCCTCGAAATTTGCAGGAAAGAATGTTCGGAAGAAAAAATCTGGCTCTCAGTCTGGTACAGGGAATAAGTATGCTTGCGGGAGTGATTGCTGTTTTCCTGTATGCCTTACATATGGGCAAGGGCGAAGCGGATGCACGCACACTTACCTTTGCGACACTTGTAATCGCAAACCTGACTTTAATTGTGGCAAATCTTTCCTGGTCCCAGAGCCTCATCAAAACGCTGTCTTCCGAGAACAAAGCCTTGAGATATGTGCTGGTCGGAGCACTTTCAGGTTTAGTTCTGGTTTTGTATGTGCCGGCTTTAAGAAGTATGTTTCGGTTCTCACTGCTGCACGGTGATGACTTGCTAATCGTATGTTTGGTGGGGACTCTAAGTATTGCGTGGCTCAGATTGCTCAAAAGCCAAATAAACAATAATATCTGACAGTAATAATCTGACAGTAATAATCTGACAGTAATAATATCTGCCAAACCTGGAGAGGTAAGTACTGAAAAATAAGTGTTCCTGTTCAAACTGGATAGGTATCTGTTCAAATTGAATGGGTACCTACTCAAATTTGATGGGTGATTATTCGGATCTGATGGAAAAGTGGCTCTGTATAAGTTAAAAAGCATAACTTTATAAAATATAACATATTTAAACATATTTAATTATTTTCTGGATCCTGATTGGGATCCTAATTGGTTTCGGCACTCAGTTTGAATGAGAATATAAACTTCAATGGTCCAGAAAGTATGAAAACTCTCTACGTTTATAGAGACTTTTGAAAAGCCTCTGTTTCTGGCTGGATTGTCAAATTATTTAAGACATATTAGTAATTCTTGAACTGAGGTTTCTGAATCCTCAGTATATTCCGAAAGCTCAAAGTTAAGGAATTTCCGAAAGCTCAAAGTTAAGGAATTTTTCGTTTTTGGAGTGCAGTAGTAAAATATGTCCAGTAGTTATAATAAATACTTATATGAAACTGAGAAATTATTTTAGCCAATAAATTATTTTGACTAATAAATTATTTTAGCCAATAATAAAAGAAGCATATCAATAGAGAAGTATTGACATGGCAGATCAAAGCTATTTTATCGATATATTCTTGCATCTGGATGCCCACTTAAGAGAAATAACAAACGAATACGGTTTATTAACGTATTTATTATTGTTCGCTATCATCTTTTGTGAGACAGGTCTGGTGATAGCTCCTTTCTTACCAGGTGATTCTCTCATATTTGCAACCGGAGCTCTGGCTGCCAGTGGCTCGTTTAATTTATTTATTCTACTTATTGTGCTATGTCTTGCAGCTATTGCAGGAGATAATGTCAATTATCACACAGGTCATTTCTTAGGAAATCGAGCAACAAATCGTGAAAATATACGGTTTATTAAAAAGGAGCAGCTTGACCGTACACACTTATTCTTTAAAAAGTATGGGGTAAAAACGATAATTATGGCCCGTTTTATCCCTGTTATCCGTACATTTGCACCGTTTGTAGCAGGGATTGGAACAATGCCTTATTTGACATTCGTTAGCTATGATACCATCGGGGGAGTTTTATGGGTAACTTCATTCCTTTTTGGAGGATACTTTTTTGGGAACTTGCTAGTTGTAAAGGATAACTTAAGCTTTTTAATACCTGGAATAATTCTTGTTTCGTTACTTCCAGGCATTATTGCGTATATTCAGAGCAAACGTGACCCAAAAGGCACATGATAGAGTGAAGAGTATGATAGAGTAAAGATCTTCGAGATATCCTTCAAGATGCCCAAAATTCCTTCGTTATTATCAAGACTCTCAAGAGTGCTTGCATAGTCAGAAATTCGGTTGAAAATTCGGTTGGCTTGAATAGCCAGAAGTTTGGTTGTCTATTAAAAGCGCAAGGTTCTAAAAGTAAATTCAGAGTAGGAGATCTAAATAGAAAAACTGTTTCTAGAAAAGTGACGCAGAGCCTTTGTGGGGTATTTCTTTGAGGATGGGAACTTTGATAAAAATCATCGTGACCCTTTTACTGCTCGCAGCAGGTGTATATCTTGTCCGCAGTTACTGGATAGAGATCATACCTGTTCTGGAAGAAATACTGGGAACACTCAGAGAAACAAAGCTACGTTATGTTTTTCTAGCGATCTTGGTATACTTGCTGAGTGTATACTTATTTTCAGTCCGCTGGCAGCAGGTTCTCTACTGTATTGACTACAATCTATAGTTCCTTACTTAACAAATTACACTTTTTATTTGCTGATGGAAAGTTTCCATCCATCTCTTTGCAAATGACAATGAGTTTTCTGAGTTTTCTACTCTGATAAACTCTTTTTTGATGATGTTTCTTAAATGTTGTTTAGATTGAACAAATGTGACAGATACTTTTCTTTTTATCGTTTTCCATACATATTCTACAGGATTTAGATCTGGTGAATATGGTGGTAGAAACACAAGTATAATCCCTAATTCTTTGGCTTTTGTTACTGTTTTTATTGAGTGATGTGTTTTTGAATTGTCAAGTATAAGCACAACTATTTTTCCTTTGTTTTCTTCCACTATTTTTTCCAGAAATTCACATACGTTTTCTGCCTTTGAACAATTCTTGAATTCAATAAGATTATTTCCATTAAGTGAATAAAAGGCAAATGCATTTGCCTTTATATAATCAGTATTTTATATCCTCAAAAATTTTTTAAAAGACCATGAACGTTGTGTATTAGCTTTTGTTTGTGGTGAAGATTCATCCAGAAAACCTATGACAGATTGTTCATCTGGACCAATATGTTCTGGAATTGCTTCCGTTAACTTTTTGTAAAATGTCTTCTGCGTTCTGTGGTTTTCGGTAATCTAGAACATAAGGTTTAGAATGATACATGTTAAAACTATGTAGTATTACTCCTATTTGCTTTTGTGAATATTCTACATCATATTTTTCCTTTAGTAAAATGAAATATGTTAAAAATCAATAAACATAACAGAATAAACATAACAGAAAAGGGAACCCACAAGGGAATTACTTTAGAGCTCAATACATACCAAGAATTTACCAGAAATTGCCTGGAAAATTGTACAATAATAGAACAACTGTTGAAAGAATAAAGTTAGAAAACACGACCTGACAAGAGCACCAGGAGCTTTTAGAAGGTTAAATATCTGAGTAATTAAATGTAATTTTTCTTAAAAAAGGGAATTTAATGCTTTTAATTTAAGATTAAAGCACTCAATTTGAAGAGGATACCATTAATTGAAAAATTGGCAAAGGCTCAAATCTTTTAGAGTCAATCAGGCGCTACAGGACCACTATGCCTGAAAAACATATTTTTTTATTCATTGAAGATATTGTGTTAGCTACGCTGAATACGGATAAGGTTGTTTCATTTCCAAATTATGGTTTTACAGAAAGCGTACCAAAATTTTGTAGAAAATGAGAATGATTCTATGTTAGATTCTACGTTATCATAATACATCGAAAATTTTTCTACCGATGCGGACGATGCTTGCACCCTCTTCTATTGCTATTTGATAATCGTCTGTCATTCCCATTGATAGATACTGGAGATGTTTTTTTAAATGCTTCTCTGCTTTGTCTTTTAAGTCTTTTAATTCTTTGAAGTATTTTCTTGAATCTTCGGGGTCTTCATTTTTTGGCGGGATTGTCATCAAGCCTTCAAAACTTAAGTATTCGAGGGTTGATATTTGGTCTAGAAGCTTTAAGAAGTCACCGGGCTCTAATCCAGTGTGTTTTTTATCGTCTGTCTTCACTTGTATGAGGATTTTCTGGATTCTTTTTTTATTTTTTGCTGCATTGTTTATTTTTTCGGCAAGTTTGTATGAATCAACACTTTCTATCAAGTAGGGATTTAGGTTTACTACTTTTTTTGCCTTGTTTAACTGAAGTGTGCCGATAAAGTGGGTTTTTATCTCAGGTGAAAGATATGGGGCTAAATCTTTCATCTGTTGATAATGATTAAAGCCGATGTCTGTAACACCTGCTTTTATGGCTTCGTCTATTTGTATTTTTGACGCGTATTTTACTGCGGCGACAAGTGTTATATCAGATGGTATAACTTTTAAAAGTTCGGTTACATTGTCTTCGATCATATGTTATCATTGTATGCAGAGATTTGTAGAATTTTGTCTCTTTTATAATAAGTGTTTCTGGTACGAAGTAATCGTCTTATGGAATCTGATTAGATATTATATATGAAACTAAACTAAGTAGACCTAAAAATTAGTTACGGTTAAATTGTATTCTCTGTAGTAGGATCTCAAATTAGCTCCTAAAATTCCGAATCTAATTTGAGACTCATACCTTTTAAGCTTAAAAGGCTCGCATAAAATCAATCAAAGTTGCGCTGACGCACCCCACTGCAAGTAAGTGAGTAGAGTCGTGCCACCGTTCCAAATATCCGTTTTTCCGATTTGGTCTTAATACTTTATAACTAAGCAGTTATTTTCAATCCATACAAAACAACGAAGAGCCATTTAGTAAGCTGGAGTCAGTAACAGAAAAATGGAATTGAAAATCATATTATCATCAAGAGTTTGCGGAGTTAATAAAAATTTGCCGTTTTTTCAGCAAGTAAACAGGATAGGAAACGAAAGTAGATCTTGAATGTTGCAGTTGTATTTTTTAAGATGGTCGGAAATCTTATATGAATAGGCAAAAAAATTTACTGCTATAAGCGGATTCGAACGCCCAAATTCCTACAAGAATATGCTCTAACATATCGCTTTTGACCTGGATCTTTGCCGTAACTCAGCTGAAATTAAAACAGAACTAGAGAAATTAAGGAAAAGATATTAAGCATAAACAGAAAAATCTTAATAAATTTAGTGCGGGAGAAGGGATTCGAACCCCTGAACGTCTGCACGAACAGATCTTGAGTCTGCCACCGTTGACCGCTTGGTTACTCCCGCATTTACGGAATCCAATAAGGTAACGATAGAACTAACATATAAACCTAATCCTGTAAACAAACTATTCTGCAAAATCCTACAATTAGAGTCTCTTGGAAATTAAGTGAACTCTATAAGCAAGCCAGTTATGTAAAAATTTAAATTCGGGAGCTATTGCCAATGTTTAGTTCGGTTTTCGATTTCAGACCTTCCGACTTCAAACTTTAAGTCTTGCCTTATTTTTGGGCTCCTTCGCCTGAACTGTTTATATGAACCCAGTCAAGGTACTCCTTTTCTCCTTCAATTCCCCAAAATTCTATTGCAGGCATCTCATACGTATGTAGCGACTTTACGAGCTTTGTGACTTCTTCAAAGCGTGAAGAATCCGTTTTTACAAACATTGCAATCTCATTATCTTCTTCAATCTCTTCCTTCCATCGGTAAACCGAAGAAACCGGAAACATATTCACGCAGGCTGCAAGCCTCCTTGAAACCAGCTCTCTTGCAATCTGTGATGCGTTCTCCATATTTCCAGCTGTTATACACAATTCCAAGCATGAGCAGACACCTCATGGAAACTTGATCTTCATGGAAACCTGATCTTTACGGAAACTTGATCTTCACGGAAACCTGATCTTCACGGAAACTTGATCTTCACGGAAACCTGATCTTCACGGAAACTGATTTATTGAACAAAATATTCACTTAAAGCACATTATTTTCTAGGTAAATAATGTCTATCGCCCTGACCTTAGAACTACTGGACATTGGCTGTATAACTTCTCAACATAGGATTTGATAAACTTCCATATATCTTTTTATATAATTAAAATGTATTGTTATATGTCCTTTTCTAGATAAGAGTCTTTTTAAAAGGAATGGCAATATATATTGATTAAAATAGTAAGGCATACTATAACATTTTTATATCATATTGAGCAGTAGAATTTAACATGACGAATTAATTGGCTCAGAACTTCAGACGCAGAGTTATATATCAACAATATTAAAGTTTATAGATATACAACAACAATAATAAAAATCTATAGATGTATTTTTCCCAACAGTTTTAGATCTACAGTTTAATTCAAAATTTATACTAAAATTTATACTAATTAGCTTAATTCATAGCTGGCCAAGTTTATAATTAACAACTGGTTAGCCGGTTAAATTAACAACCAATTTAACATAATTCACAATACTTTACGAGCCTATCCCAAAAGTCATTTCGTTCTTAATCATCAAGAATTTTCAGGATTGTTTTCATGATCAGAAACTTGATTGATTGTTCGGAATACAGGATTCAGAGAAGCAATTTTGAGTTTTGGGATCAGCTCTACGTTTAATTCATGAACGGTTAAGCTTAATTATAATTTGTTCAGTTCAATAACTCGGAGAATTTCCTTGAATGGCACAAGCATTGCACTGAGTATTTTTTTACTGTACTGGCTCGCAGTTTCCGTTCTTGACAGGAAAGGCATTCTGGAGAAGTATAACATAAGCACTTTCGGGCCGCTTCCCATCCTTATGATCAGGACAACTAAGGGTCTCAAACTGCTCGATGTACTGGCCCGTCCAAAGTCTTACTGGAGAATCTTTGCAAACCTTGGGATCTTGTTGATGTTTGCAGGCATGATTGCAATGTTCCTGGTCATAGCTATCTCGGACCTTGGGCTGTATACTTCTTTCCTTAGCGGAAACATGCCTGATCCGGGAAAGTATAATTCTCCGAGAAATATCTTTCTCATTCCGGGATTAAATGAGTTCATTCCTCTTACCTGGGGAGCTATTGCACTTATAGTCACGCTTGTCGTGCATGAGTTCTCACATGCGATTCTCTGCAGAGTTGAAGGCATCCGGGTCAAATCTATGGGCATCCTGTATGCCCTGGTCCCCATAGGAGGTTTTGCGGAGCCTGATGATGAACAGCTTTTCGGGACGCAAGAAAAAACAGAAAGAGAACTTCCGCTGACAGCCACAATCGAGGAAATCGAAGAATGGGAAAAAGAAGAAAAAATAAGGCAAGAAACTGAGAAAACAAAGCCTGATGAACCGAAATCCGAGCCTGTAATAGGTGCAACAAGAACTCAGAGGTCCAGGATTCTTGCAGCAGGTGTTATGGCCAATTTCACCGTGGCTTTTATCGCTCTCCTGCTCTTCTTCGGGCCTGTACTCGGGGCAATCGCGCCCTTAAGTGATGCAATGATCCTGAGTGTAAACGAAAGTTCTCCGGCTGACCATGCAGGGCTTGAGAACGGCATGATAATAACGCAGATTAATGATACCAATATCACAACAGCCGAAGATCTGCTAACATACCTCGAAAAAACCCGGCCTGGAGACACCGTTCATATCTATGCTACAAAAAACGGCACAGTCTCCACGCATGATTTGCAGGTTGCCTCAATCCCTGAGGACTATATTGGAGGAGTGCCTGTAGGAGGAATTGTTTCGGGAAGTCCCGCAGAAGCTGCAGGGATCAAAACCGGAATGACAATGATCAGGATCAACAATACGAAGATGCAAAATGTTTCAAGTTTCGTAAGTTTTATGGAAACAACCAAAGCAAACCAGACTGTAGAAGTAGAACTTCTTCCCTCTGAAAACTACACAGGCAACCTCACTGAAAAAGGCACTGTCGTTTTCGATGTGCAACTGTCATCCAATTCGGAACATGATTACGGTTTCCTTGGAGTTATGTACGGAAATAATGCAGTTATGGAATTACCGATGCTTGGAATCTCCATGTTGATGCCTCAAGCAAAACTGTATCTTGAAGCCCTGAAGCAAATCCCATCCTTGCTAACCATACCTGCAGGCTGGATCATTCTTTTTGGACTTCCAATCTATGGATTTGCAGGGGAAGGATTCCGAGGCTTTTCAGGTACCTTCATGCAGTTTTATCAGCCTGTAGGCTGGGCAGAACCACTGGGAATCGGGATTTTCTGGATTGCAAATACCCTTCTCTGGGTTGGATGGCTGAACTTTTATGTCGGACTGTTCAACTGTTTGCCTGCAGTACCCCTGGATGGAGGACACGTGTTTAAGGATTCAATCTATTCCTTTGTATACCGGCTCACAAGGAACGATTCAATATCAGAAAGAGTCTCAAACTCTATCACAGCGAGCTTTTCAATGTTAATCCTGTTCTCGTTTATCTTTATGATATTCGGGCCTTATATAGGGCAATGGATGTAATTGACATCGAAATTTCAGACTGAACCCTGGCGCTCACGAGGGTCATAAAGCTTTGGGTTTAGTTTCTTTCCAAACTTTTTATTTATGTAAAAATCTTTCAACTACTTTTACATTAAACACTTTTTACATTTAATCCAAAAATTATTTGCATAATATTTTTGTTAAACTGGAGATATATAGAATTATCAGATATTTACAGGATTTCAGTAATGGCTATAAGGCGCTTACCAGTGCGGCTATAAGATGTTTTTCAGTAGATAGTTACAGACGTTAGCAGAAAAGCTACAAGACATTTACAAGACGTTAGCAGTAGAAGCTACAAGACGTTAGCAGTAGAAGCTACAAGACGGTACAAGACGTTTACAGGTGACAGCTACAGGACGATTCAGCTTAACCTTATCAGGAAAATTCAGGCAGGGATTCAAAGATGGTTACTTCCGGGCGAAAGAATGTCAGTTTTATAACAGAGTTTCGGAAGATACTGCACAGACATCCCTATCTGACATATAAAATAGTGGCTGTGTTCCTGTTTATTACCTATGTTCTGACTTTCGAGTATCTTATGATTTCTGAGAACCAGCTCGAAAATGCAAACCTTATTACTGCTATCTACTGGGCCACAACCACCATTGCAACAGTCGGGTATGGCGATGTGGTTTTCACTTCCCTGCCAGGAAGACTTTTTACTATAATCGTACAAATTCTGGGCATAATCTTGATTTCTGGTTTTCTTATAACCTATATTGTTGCTCCATGGATGGACAGGGTTATCAAATTCAGACTGCCGAGAATGGTCTCTTCAGGCATGAAAGATCACATAATTATCTGCGGATACAATCAACTGGTTGAAACCCTGATAGACGAATTGACCGAGGAGGATATGCTCTTTGTGATAGTCGAAGAAGAAGAAGAGCTCATCAGGGAGCTTGTTTATAAAAATATTTCCTGCATTTTCGGGTCTCCGACTGATAAGCAAACCCTTATGAACGCTGGTATAGAGAAAGCCAAACTCCTTATTGCAAATAAGTCGGATGAAAGAAATGCGAATATCGTTTTGACTGCCAGGGAATTTCATTATGTCAATATTATTGCCATTGTCGAGGACCAATCTAACTCAAGATACCTTAAATATGCAGGAGCCGATACGGTCGTATCTCCTAAATCGATGTTCGGAGAGTTTATTGGTAGGAAGGCAATGGACAGGCTTGTAAGCCGGGTTACGGGAGCGACTGAGATTTTTGAGGGTGTCCATATTGTTGAGTTTCCTGTTTACCTGAAAAGTCCTCTTATAGGTAAGTCGCTTAAGGAAATTTCCAGCCAGCAGCTTACGAGTGCAAAGATTGTAGGAATCTGGAATAGTGGGACTCTATCTTTTGATCCCAAGGAAGAAGATATTGTCCGGGAATACCGTTTTGCTTGCTGTAGGGACCCATAAAGAACTTTCAAAACTGAAGAAGCTGACACATTGATCAAATATTTAAAACTGAAAAATCAGAAACTGTGACGATAAAAGGACATAATTATTAAATTTCGTTTTATAAACTGGTAAAAGACGAGATTTAAAAATAAAAGATTTAAACTTAATTTGGCAAGTGTAATTACAGGACATGGGAGCAAAAATGGAGTCAAAAGGGCACCTTATAGTACTGGGATATGGAGATGTTGGAAAGAGTATAGTGGACATACTTTATAGAAGCCCATTCCGCTTTGTAGTTGTGGACTCAAATGACAAGGTTTTTGAAAATGTTGACTTCGAACATCTCGTTGGGAATGGGGCAGATGAAGACATACTGCTTGCAGCTGGAGTGAAGACAGCCTCTTTTGAGTTTGTGGCTCTTAATGATGATACCAATGTTATTTTCGCGACTCTCATTTCCAGGAATCTGAACCCGGAAATTACCATTGTAGCAAGGGCAAATTCCGTAAAATCAATTGAAAAGATCTACAAAGCAGGAGCCGATTACGTGGGTTCTCTTTCAATAGTAGCTGGCCAGATGCTTGCCAAAATGACTGCAAACTGCATGGGAAAAAGCTGTAGAATCGATGAGGATATAATGCTTTACGAGGGCATAGAAATCGAGAAATATCGCGTTGACAGAGGATCTCCTCTTGATAACATATCAATAGAAGAACTTGACTTGGAAGGACAGATCGGTTGTACTATAATAGGCATCGAACGCGGAAACCTTGTCACGACGGCTGTTAAAAAGCAGACAATAATAAGAGCAGGAGATACTATTGCAGTTGTGGGAAGCAGCAAGCAGATTTCAGAGTTTAAGGAAAAATATGTTAATTAAAAGGCTTTTTTAAAACTTATTTGACTGATAGTTTCCAAACTTGGAGAATATTCAGTATTTATCACGATTTTTTACATAATCGAAGATGTATGAATACAAGTATAATTGTTTTTAGCATTCCTATATTATTAGTTTATATACGTTTTTAGTATTTATAAACTTACTTTTATTAACAACGTTTATTTATTTAGATAGTCAAGTTTTTGTATATAATAACTAATCTTATCAATTTATATATAAATAATTTTTTATCTTTCTAATTTAGACTAAAAATTATATAGTTAATATTTAATTTTTTCTAATTTTACTATAAGACAAAAGTCTTATTAAT
>NZ_LZPK01000091.1:0-5908 GCF_001729375.1 Methanosarcina sp. A14
CTTTTGACCCTGGTCTGGTATATTTATGAATCCTGTCTGACATACTTGCTAACTGCGCGACAGGCCTGCTGAAAAGGAAATAGTCAACTTAAAGTTTTACAATAGACGACATATTGGTAATAGGGTCTTTTTCTACCTGGAAGACATGGTCTGCCGAATCTATAAGTGATTCATCATGGGAGACCACAATAATCTGGCCTACGCCTATGCCGCGCATCATGTCTATGAGTTTCAAAAGCTGGTTTATATGCCCGCGGTCCAGGAAAACTGTAGGCTCGTCAAGGATCATGGGGGGAAGCCCGTCTGCCCTATCTCCGCCAAAACCCAGAGCAAGAAGCCTGTAGATCGCACAGCGCAGGACAAGGTTAAAGATTGCACGTTCTCCTCCGCTAAGGAGTTTTGGTTCAAGGGGGGTGCCGTCTTTTCTATAAACCGTGAGGTTATATTCCGGGTCGAGTTCGATATGTGAATAAGCATTATTTGTGTACATGAAGTTGAACATTTCATTCAAAAGGATCGAAAGAGCCCCAATGTTTTTTGTCCGCATATCCGCCCGAACGTGCATATACATGCTCTCAAGCTCTTCGGCGTTGCTATATACGGCTTCGAGGTACTGCTTCCTGTTCTCAAGGGCTTTTAGTTCTTCTTTCAGCTCATTACGGCGTTTTAAACTATTTTCAACCATCCCCACTTCTTTTAAGAGCGCATCTTTGGTAGACGTTATTTGCCGGGTTTTTTCAGTAAGGTTTGCCTGATATTCTTCAAGCTGGGTACGCTTTGACTGAAGGTCTTCGAACCTGCTTCCTTGTAGCTTTCCTTCAAGCTGTTTTACCCGCTCGTTTCTTTCAAGGATTTCCCGGTCAAAAAAGCCGACTTTTTCGGCAAGGTTCCTGATTGAAGCCTCAAGCTCGGAGATTTTGTGCTTTACGTTATCCATCTGTATCAGGTTTGCTCCGAGTTTTTTTGTCTTCAAGAGACGCTTTGAACTTTCTTCATGGGTTTCTTTTGCCATGGCTTCTTTTTTCCTCAGGGCTTCAAGCTCAATTTCCAGGGTTTTGAGTTTTTCCTTTTCCTGAGTTTCTCGTTCGGCAAGCCCTTTTATTTTCTCATTGAGCTCTCCAAGTCTCTGCCCGTAATTTTCGATCAGTGCTAGGGAAGTCCTGATTTTCCCGTTCAGGCTCTCTATTTCCGAGGTATTTTCAGCAAGCTTTTTCTCAAAGGCTTTTGCCTCTCGAAGTACTCTTTCACTCTCACCATGAGCTTTTTGAGCTGCCGCCTCCCATCCCTGCAGGGCTTTAATATCGGGAAGAAGCTTGCCCATTTTAGCCTCAAGTTCTTCCTTTTGTTTATTAAGCCCTTCAAGTTTAAGGGAATCTTCCTCGGTTCGGGTTTTGTGGATAGATATCCTTTCTTGCAGGTCTTTTGCTTTATTTTTGAGTCTTTCGGTTTCCAGGTCGTAATCCGAAATTCGCTTCTCCAGCTTTTTGGCATCCTTGAGCCGATTAAGTTTTTTCTCGACTTCGGCTTGCTGGAGCTTTATATCAAGAAGTTCTGCTGCAAGTTTTTCTCTCTTCTGTTCGGATTCCCCGGTTGTGCATGCAATTTCAGAGCCTTTAAGATCCTGCCCGCATGTAGGGCATTTTCCTTCGGCAAGTAGCTGCTGGTTTTTACGGATAACTTTATCAAGCTCCCTGACAGTAGCTTCAAGCTCTTTTTCCCGCCCATGCAGCCTGTTTTTGTTTTCCAGCAGAAGTTCGCTGAGGTACTCCAGGTCTTCGAGCTGCTCTCCGGTAAAGCCAAGTCCTTTTAACCCTGCAGAAGCTTCGGATTTTTGCTCCTTGACTTCCAGAACTGCCTTATCATTTTCCCTGAGATCCTCTTCAAGGATTTCTATCTCGGTTTTACTTTTCCTAACTGCGACCCTGGAGTTTTGAAGTTCCTTATCAAGCGTGAGGAGATTTATGTCTCCTGTTTCTTTTTCTTTGAAAGCAAGTGCAAGTTTTGTTGAGGCTTCGTTTTTCCGTTCGCGCAGAAGGCTTTCTTTTTCTTCCAGCTCATTTATAAACAAAGGAAGCTCATAAGAGTCCGTGAAGCCTGTAGTTTCTTTTGCAGCTTCTTTTAGCTTTTTACTCTCATCTTCGATTCTCAGTATATTTTTTCTGTTTTCTTCAATTGCCCCGTTTGTAGTCCCAATATCTGCCCTGCACTGCCTTAAAATCTGTTCGGTCTCAGCCTTTTCGTTTTCAAGGTCATGTAGAGCCTGAGTGTGAACTTCTTCCTCTCTGAGGAGAAGAGCAAGCTCTTTTGAGATCGCATTTACCTTTTCCCTAGCAAGAAACTCCTCTTTTTCCTGCTGCATGCTCAGAGCCTCAATCTCAAGGTTCCCAAACCCACATTCTTCTCGAATAAGCTTATTCTCTTCTCCCAGTCCGAGCAGTGCCTGCCTTTGTTCATGGGATTCTCTGGCGAAGTTTTCTTTTTCCCGGATACAGCCTGCCTTGTCTTCCTGAGACTTAGCCAGGACCTGTTTCAGAGTCTGGATTTCCTGGAGATGTTCCCTGTGCTCTGTGATCATAAGGTCGAGTTTTTCTTTCTGGGCGGCTGCAGCCTCTTTATTCTCATTACATTTTTTTAAGATAGTATCGTTTTCCTTTATCTTCTGCTTGAGCCCATTCAAAACAGCATGCGGTTCTGTACTTTCAATCCCCTCAATTTCGGCTTTTACGCTCGAAAGGCTTTTACTCGTGTCCCTTTGAAGCCTTCTTACAGCAGTTTTTGCGCTTCCTGCTCTTTCCCTGTATTCTTCGAGCTTTCCAAGCTGCAACAAGCCGTCGATCATTCGCTGCCTGTCTTTTGGTTTCGCGTTAATGAGTACATCAATTTCGCCCTGCCTGATGTAAGCGCAGTTTCTGTACGCTTCTTCATCCATATTTAGAAGAGAACAGACCTCTTCGTAAGTCCGTGTAGCCTGATCGACAATACTTTCCCCATTGGCATAGAGCACACATTTCGAATTCGAAGCGCTCTCACTTTTAGAAGAATACCTGAAAGCCTGTTCTATAAGATAATCCTGTCCTAAATGCTCAAAACCCAGGTTTATTTTCGCATTTTCAGCTCCTTTGAAGATTACATCTGCAAGCACGAAGTCCTTTGAAAGAATTTTGCTCCCGAAAAGCCCCATAAAACATGCTTCAAGCAGGCTTGACTTCCCGCTTCCGTTCACCCCGGAAATGACTGTAACTCCGTCTTCAAATGTAAAATCCAGTTTTTTATAACTCCGGATGTTTTCAATATGCAAGTTTTTGAGCTTCACAGGTAATCACCAAGGTTATACTGTCGAGGTACAGCAGTCTTTTTCCTTCCTTTTTTTGCCCCTGCTTTCCCCGTTTTTTCGTTTAGCTCCGTAGCCCTTGTAGGTTCCTCTTCAGGCAGCTTTTCAGTTTTGTCTGTTTTTTCCTTTACAGGTTTGCCTTTTACTCCGGGCTCAGATTGCTTTCTACTCTTCTTCTCAGGTTTACTTTCAGGTTCAGTAGGTTTACTTTCAGGTTTACTTTCGTCTTGACTTTCAGGTTTAACTTCAGGTTTACTTTTAAGTTCGCTTTCAGTTTTACTTTCAGTTTTACTTTCAGGTTTTACTTCAGGTTTACTTTTGGCTCGGCTTTTAGGTTTAATTTCAGATTTACTTTCGGCTTGAATTTCAGGTTTAACTTCAGGTTCGTTATCTTTATCTTTTCCGAACTCGGTTTCAATTCCTGGAGTTTTTACTGGAGTCCTGGAAGTTTCCTGCTGGATATTCGATTCAGAAGGCGCTACAGGCTTATTGTTCAACTCTGTTGATCTCGAATCAGGCAGCTTCAAAAGCCCCGAATCAGACGAACACTGCGAGTTTGATGCTGGTGCCAATGGTGCCAATTCGGAAATATCCTGATTCATGGCTGAAATCTCAATACTCTTTGAGGGTTCAGTGTCCTTTGAGGTCTCAGTACTCTTTGAGGTCTCAGTACTCTTTGAGGTCTCAGTACTTTTTTTAGTACCTTTTTTTTCAGTATTCTTGATTCGGTCTGAAGTCCGCAGAACTCCTGAAAGTTCAGTAATTTCAAGCTTGCCGGAAACTATACCCTCCTGCATGTTTTTCCCGGCGAGTCCAGCCTCCCCTACAGCATCAGGGTTTATTTCTTCAAATTCCAGAAGTCCGGGAGTGGTGGCAGAACTTGCAGCATTGGCAGTGTAGGCAGAACCATCGGGACTAGCCGAATTGGCGGGAATCTCTATCCTGAATTCAGGGTTTTTGAAGTCCATAGCTTTAGCTTCAATAAGTTTCGAAAGACGGTCCTCGGTTTCTTCATCTACCCTTGACTTTGAGACATTAGGGCTCCGGACAATTTCATCAATAATCAACCCGCCGTCGTTTAAACTCATTTTCCGGATCTCGCTTGCAACGGCATGGTCAGGATCAGAAAAGGTTACCTTTAAGCCTTCCTCCGGGAAGGACTCCTTTGCTCTCCGGTCTACAAAGTTTGACACGAGAGCCCCTTTATTAAGCAGGTATTCCTCAAGTTCGCTCTGTGACAGGACTGCTCCCGAATCCCCTGAAATTTCCAGAAATACCACGGATTCAGGGATATCTTCCAGATATTCGTCGACTTTAGAAAATATCTGTTCATAGGGTTTGTCCTCTCCTTTCAACTCTACTCGAATGGAAAGGAATTTACGGGTTGGAATCGTGCGTTTGCTAATTTCAAGTCCTTTTTCGGAAAGCGTAATAATATTGTAGGAACGGGCTTCCTTTTCGGACAGACTGTTTCGTTCCGTACTGCCAGGGTAAGTAATCCAGGTCTCACCGGTTTTATTTTTGATTATTGAGTGTTCATGGTAGTCGCCAAGAAGAATTGCGTCAACCTTGAAAGGAAGGTTTTCAAGCACCTCATCGCAGTCCCATTCCGCATATGGAAAAGGATTCATAATCTGGTGCATTACAAGCAGTTTCCAGCCGTTTACCACAGGGCAGGAAGGGATCGAAGAGATGGAAGGATTAGAAGGGCTGGATAAGGTAGAAGAGGCAGAAGAAGTAGAAGAGATAGAAGGAGTAGATGGGTTGGGGGGAGTTGAAGAAGTTGAAGACGTGGGCGAAATGGACGAAGTGCAAGGAGTTGGAGAAGTGGAATCATTGGAAGAAGTAGAAGAGTCGGAAACGGCAGGAGAGTCCGGCGTCTCAAATCCTGAATAGTCGAATATAGGAATTTTTGATTTCGGGACACTGTCTATCCCGTAGATGGCTGCATTACCTACCATAAGCGGTTTTTTTCCGAGCCTTGCCGCAAGTCCCATCTCCTCAAAAAGGTCGAGCCACTGGGTATTCTGCTTGCTTTCATGGTTCCCGACAATTCCTAAAAACGGTATGTCAGCCGCCTTCAGTCTGGACAGGAGATTTATTGTATCAAGGAGGTCTTCAAGGGTCGGGTTCCTTGAATCAAAAAGGTCTCCCGCATGCACTACGGCATCTACCTGCATCTCAACCGCATCATTTACAACAAGTTCGAAAGCTGCAAAAAAATCGTTTCTCCGGACCTCGCTGTGATATTGCCTGTATCCCAGATGCGTGTCTGCAGTGTGGAGTATCCTAATTTCCCTGGCCATGGTTTTATCAGTCTCTAATTTTTACCCTATAAGGGTTTCTATATTAGTAATTAACTACTTTTTACAGAAAATAAACTTCACCCAGTTGAGGGAGTTAGCATCTTTCACGCTGGAATGCTGACTAATTGACATAAGTCTGACATATAAATCAAGGAGAAAGTTTTGATGGGCAAAAATTAAGATCTTGATCCTGGCTCAGAGAAGACTGAATAATGCTTTCAGGTCATTTTTACCTCATACAGTTGCTTGGCTAGAGTTACTAATTATTTAC
>NZ_LZPK01000092.1:0-6022 GCF_001729375.1 Methanosarcina sp. A14
AATCATGACAAATTGCGTCAATTTCCCAACATTTAGTGAATAGTTTAATAAGTTAGAAGCTGGAACAGGGCATCGATTTCATGTTAATAGGCCAAAATTTAAGGCCGGTTTCTAATGCAAAATCGATAGCTTTCAGGCAAGAAAATTCCTTAACCAATGACCAATGGATGATCAGTGGATAATATAATTACCAATTTGCAAAGGTGCTTCTTGCTATTAGTTTTTATTGAAAATTCAGGAAAAATTGTGTTTATTTGAAAGTTCAGTTTAATTTACAGTCTTTGCTGTAATTGATTTTGTTACTCAAGTGCGCAAGTCCTAAATTTAAAAGCGTTATATACATTTTTTTGCATGATTTTGATTTGAAATCAAGCTTTTAAGAAAAATAGCATTATTATTTATAATTATCATATAGTTATAATTGAAATGGAAATAGTGCAACTATTTTAAATCGTTTGTGTAGGTTTAGAAGAATAATACGGAATTTTATTCGCATATATAAATAAAATAATAACGTTTTTTATTTTTATTGCGTATTTATGATTAATATTAAAATATTATTAGTATTAAAAGTAAAAATTGACTATTTATAATTAGATCTCTTTATTTTATTTGTGATAATATGAAAACATGGAAATTCTTTGTGTTATGTATTGTCGTGAGTATGATGGCTGTGTCTGTAGTTTCAGCCAAGGAAGATAATTCTATGGTTTCAGTAAAGGAAGTTAATCCAGCTTCTCAGTCTATTAACATTAACTACATCGATAATCTCGTTTCCACATGTGCTTCAGGCAGCCTAAAACAAGGACAAACCCATACAAGCAAACTAAAGATCGGAAAAAAGTTAAATCGATAACGATAGAATGTGATTGGGGTAACCACAAAAATTCTCTAACACTCACTGTAATTGCACCCGATGGAAAAAAATACGGCCCTTATTCTGACAGTTATGATGGAAAAATAAATGGTTATACGGGTGTAAAGTTAACAAAAAAGACAGGAGCGTGGACTGCAACGCCATGGACGATCAAAGTCTACGGTAAGAAGGTAAGAACTCAAACATTTGGTGTCTTCGGAAAATGGGTTGTAGCTTAAATTAATATAAGAGTAAATGTAAGAGCAAATGAGTGAGGAAGAAATCTACTTCAATCTCGTTTTTTCCAAAATTTCCATTTACTTTGTTCTTTGATTTTGCTTCTTCTAATTATACATTGGTATTATTTTTTGCTTTTTCTCACCTTAATTTGACAGAAGGATATATTTGATAATGTATGAATGATCTTCAGGTATCTGTTTTCTTCATACAATTCAAATTTATCTTGTGTATTTATTGATTTTTTTGACATTATTCATTTTACCACACGGCAATGTGTCAATACAATGTATTTTTTGTAAGAGGATATTGCATTAATTAACAGAATCTATCAAATTAGGTTTCTAATTGGAGTGTTTTTTCATATTTTTGTTGCAAGAGACACCTGCTTTTTCCGGTCTTCCAGCATAGACTGAACCTGAGCCAGAAAAACATTGAGAAAAATAAAATAATTAATATAATTTTTATATTCACAGTTAACTAAATAAATAAGAATTGAGCTTTTTTCCGCAGAACTGAAGGGCAATGCTTAAAAATAATAATTGCCATCTGAATTAGGCTTAAATTGATTATTTCACAAGGCTGCAAAGATGATCACGAAATTAATTCCCAGAAAAGTATTTTTTACAAGTGGAGTTGGTACACATCCCGAAAATCTTGAATCATTTGAAGTTGCACTAAGGGATGCAGGTATTGAGAAATTTAATCTTGTAACTGTAAGTTCTATCCTGCCCCCTAACTGTGAGATTGTGTCCAAAGAGGAAGGACTCGCAGAGTTAAGTCCCGGAGAGATTGTATTTTGCGTAATGTCCAGGATTTCTTCCAATGAGCCAAGAAGGACGCTCAGTACATCAGTTGGCTGTGCACTCCCGCAAAGCATAAACAGGCACGGTTACATATCAGAATATCATGCCTATGGGGAAACCGCTCAGGACGTTGGGGAACATTCAGAAAAACTTGCAAGGAGCATGTACAGCACCTGGACAAATGAATCCCCTCTCAAGACTCTCAGTTTTCCCAGGTCATCTTCTGTAGATGAACGTGGAGACTGGATGACCGTGATATCCGCAGCAGTCTTTACTATCTGAACATTTAACAGTATGCCCTTAATAATTTCTGCGATTGTTTATGAACTCCACTCTGAAAAAATATACTCATCATGCTGTCAATTTCATATTCTTTGATCCAATTCAAACCCGGCAAATTAGTTTTCCTGAAGAAGACTCATCTCTAGTGATATCATCAGGGAAGAGTCCGCATATATTGATATTTAATAAAATAATATAATTATATAGCGCTATTTGCATTTCTTACAGCCTGTCGCCAAATGCCTTCAGGTATTAGAAATCATATGCAAAACTATCATTATCTGTTTATTAGGAGAACGATATGCATCTTAATGTATTCACAGATAACCCAACCGTTCCGATAGATGTAAAGGACAGATCTGTAAGCGAATTGATGGAAGGAATGCTTAAGACAGGCTTCCAGGGAAGAAAGCTGGCCGAATCTGTCCAGGCATGGCACAACATGCTAAAAGAAAAGAATATGACCGTGCTTATGGGCCTGTCAGGAGCTATGGTCCCTGCTGGCATGCGCAGGATTATTTCCTATATGATCCGGGAGAGGATGATAGACTGTCTTGTAAGCACAGGAGCAAACCTGTTCCATGATTCGCACGAAGCGCTTGGCAAGAAACACTATGTGGGTTCACATCTGGTTGACGATGAAAACCTCTTTGAGCACGGCGTTGACAGGATCTATGACGTTTTTGCAGTTGAAGAAGAGTTCAGAACCGCAGATAACCTGATTGCGGATTTTGCAGAAGAAATTGGGGAAATTTCCTGTTCCTCAAGGGAATTTATGTACCTGCTCGGAAAGGAACTGGCAAAACGCGGAGCGGCTGAAGATTCTATAATCGTAAGTGCATACAGACATAATATTCCTATATTCGTTCCTGCACTTTCAGACAGTTCAATAGGAATCGGGCTAACCATTGCAAGAAGAAGAGGATTGAAACTTGAGATTGACCAGATAAAAGACGTTGATGAGGTTACTCAGATTGTAGAAAAATCAGGAAAAACAGGAGTTGTCTATATTGGAGGTGGAGTCCCTAAGAATTTTATTCAGCAGACTGAAGTGATAGCTTCTATTCTTGGAATGCAAATCGGAGGGCATGATTATGCAATTCAGTACACTACTGATGCCCCTCACTGGGGAGGACTTTCAGGCTGCACTTTCGATGAAGCCGTTTCCTGGGGAAAAATTGCATCTCAGGCAAAAAAAGTGCAGGTCTTCGTGGATGCTACTATAGCTCTCCCTATTGTAGCCCATGCACTTTATGAAAAATGCCGTGAACTGAAGCGAAATGCGCCGATTTTTAACTGGGACGGGCCTGAAGGGCTTGATATTGATTATAGAGAATAATCAAATTACAAATCTTTATTATATTTGAAAGCTTATAACATAAGACGAGAAGGAGAGGAGTAAATGGGTAAACGAACTCGAATAATTAACGATCCTTCCTATTTAGTACCATTACTCAGGACTTTTGGGTCAAGAACTCACAAAAGAATATTTGACACACTTTCAAGCAAATGGATGACAAAAGCAGAAATAGATGAATTCATGGGTGCAGACTCATCAAGAAGCCTTCATATCTTGAAAAAAGCCGGGCTCTTGGAGAGCCAGTGGAGAGTTCCAGAGGCAGGGCAAAAACCCTCCAAAGAATACCACAGTTCCTATTCCAAGGTTCAGGTTAATTTTCAGTGTTCTTTTGAGGATTTAAGCGATATCATCATGCTGACCTTCAAACCATACGATGAGGTCAAGGATGCGATGGAAGAACTGGAAAAGCTAGTAGAAGAAGGCAATACCTCCATGAGCAGCCTCACACGGACACTTAATAGAAACCCATTTTATATTTGTGCTGTCGCCCGTAGATCTGAAAGGCTTTCTGTAATGGGGCAACGGTTAAAAATAATTGAAGATGTAGAGGAGAACTACGATTGATGATCAAAATCCTCCAAACTAAAAGTGGAGTAACCAAGTTTCAGGTCCTTATCGAAATTGCAGCCCACCAACCGAACGTAAGACAAAAAGAAATTGCCGCAAAGATAGGAATAACTCCCCAGGCAGTTTCCGAATATATTAAAGAACTTGTAAATGACGGGCTGATAGTTACTGAGGGACGGGTCCGCTATAGGATTACAAAAGAAGGTGTGGAATGGGTCCTTGATAATGCCACGGAAATGAAGCAGTATGCCCGCTTTGTCATGGAGGACATAATCAACCATATCTCAACCTGGACAGCAATTGCAAAAGAGGATGTAAAGGAAGACCAGCAGGTATACCTGAAAATGGAAGGTGGACTCCTGTACGTAAGCAGCACGGAAAAAACAGGTGCATCAGGCAATGTAATTTCCGACGCATCTGCTGGAGAAGATGTAGGAGTAACAAGCCTGCGAGGCCTGATCGACCTGGAAAATGCTACAATTACAATCTGCAAGGTCCCAAGGATTGAGCGTGGAGGCTCAAGAAAAGTAGATATTGAACGCCTGAGGGTTCTGACAAGCTCAAAACCCTATATCGCAGCTATAGGCGTGGAAGCACTTATAGCCCTGCGCAAGCTCGACATAACCCCGAATGTTATGTTCGGAAGTAACGAATCAGTTATTGAGGCTGCATACCATGGCTTATCATCCCTTGTAGTCTCAGTAGATGAGCAGGTTCCTTCCCTTCTTAACAGGCTGGAAACCGAAAATCTTGAGTACGAACTCGTAGATCTGACTCTCGAGTAATTCATTCTAATTTTTAATTTAAAGTTGCGCTGGCGCACCCCACTGCAAAAAATGGGGTATGCTTGCGCCACCGCTCGAAATTCCGTAAAAGAAGACAATAAACCTGATAATGTTTAGTTCGAGCAGAAGTCAATAAACAAAAAAATGGAGTTGTAAATCTTATCATTAACTGTTACCTGGGAAGTTTTCCATCCCCGCAGCAAGCTAGCTTGGGCATTTGACTGAAATAAATGCACTAATTTCCTTATTTATCATTTTTTTTCTTTAACTTATCCAACATTTCAGAACCTGGTGCTTCGCCAGTTAAAAGAATAATTGCAATAAGAATAATTACCATTACTGTAAGAATAGCATATCTGGTTATGCTCTCTTCAGAATAATGTATACCGACAAGTGGAGCAACAATTATAAATCCAATAGTTACCAACCAGCCTTCTAAACTAGCTGGGCTAACTCCCCAACCAATACGCCTTTTATGAAACCATGCTTTTTTGGTAAGTCTTTTCATGTTTGGCCTCCATTTGTTTTTATTTCAATCCTTGTTTTCATGAATCTTGCCCGCGAATAACTTTCAATATATTTAGGAATGATTCAAATATAAAATACTAAGGGTTTTTGTTACCAAAGATGACTATTTGGGGGAATAGGACTATAAATCAATTCCAAAGCTGAAAATATGAAGTTATATGTTTATAATTTATAAGTATGAATGAAATACCTGAACAGGAAAAATGAGGTTACCCTTAATATTTTGTTTCAAAGATGGTTTTATGAATTGACTTTACAAGGTTTAAAAATATTTAGATTTACTTGAACGGATGTAAAAGTAAGGAAATTAATCTATACTAGAAGAATTACCAGAGTAAATGAAAAAACAGTTTTCAAGTTTTTAAAAATCTAGATGGCCCATCTTTATTCGACTAATATTTTAAAACACCAATCAAATAAAGAGAGACCATCAATATTATAAAACCCAAACCCCTCAAAAAAGGAGAACATAACTCGATTTATCTTGAAGTATCAGGTTTTGATCAAGTCCTTTTTGAAAAAGCTTGCGTTGAGTCGTTTGATCACGCCGACCATGTTGTTGCCGGGGTTTTCGGTCAAGCATTTTTTAAAAAGGGTTGTG
>NZ_LZPK01000093.1:0-4459 GCF_001729375.1 Methanosarcina sp. A14
CTTTGACTTCTCTACTTTGAATTTTTAGCTTAAATCAATTCCAATACTTCTAATACTTGATACTGTCTTACATAAGAGGTATGCAGGACATTATTTTTACTGATGGAGGCAGTCTTCCCATGCCTGAGGGTATTACAAGGGAATGGATAAAGAGTGCGGCTGAAAACCGGGATGAAGATGAAAAACTTTTTCCCATTGTAAGAGCGGCTTTTCAGAAGAAAATCGATGTGGGACTGCATGTTCCCACTTATCCTCAGTTCAGGGACATGATAGGACAGTTTCTGGACATTATCAAAGACGAAAAAAACTGTTATGAACCTTATGTACTGAAAGAGGAAAATGCAAAAATCCTTGAGCTGGAGATAATTGACGAGGTTGCAAAACAATACAGGGAAGAAACAGGAGAAACGCTTGAAGTCAGGGTTTGTATTTCGGGTCCAACAGACCTCTACCTCCAGGCCTTTGGAGCAACGGGTTATGCGGACGCTTATCATATCCTCGCACTGGACATTGAAGATTTCATAAAACAGGCGTTTATGGCTGCAAAAAATTTCAAAATAAAGATTATAGCTCTGGATGAGCCAAGTCTCGGGATAAATGACAGAATCAAGTTTTCTGACGCCGACATCATCTCTGCTCTCACCGTTGCTTCCACTTACGCCCGAAAACAGGGAGTTGATGTGGGAATTCACCTTCATTCCCCGTTAAAATACAAACTTATCTGCGAGACCCCTATTAATGTTATCGGTTTTGAATACGCGGCAACTCCTTCTTATCTGAACCTCTTAGATAAAAAAGTGCTTGAGGATTCAGATACCTATATCAGGCTCGGAGTCTCGAGAACCGATATTTCCAGTCTTATAGGCATTGTCAATGAAACGTATGGGGTTAATGTCTGGAAGGAAAAGGAGTATATGCAAAAAATCGTTACTGACCTGGAGACTCCGGCAGTTGTAAAAAATAGGCTTGAAACGGCTTATTCTGTCCTTGGAGACCGGATAAAATATGCAAGTCCGGATTGCGGGCTGGCTTTCTGGCCGGATCAGGAGCTTGCCTTCAAACTTCTTGAGAATACCGCAAAAGGCATTAACGAATTTAATGAAGAAATGAAAAAACAGGAAGAGTAAATCTTTCAAATATTCGAACAATCGAATAACAGAATAATATTTTACGTTTCCTCAAATTTTTCTATATTTTTATATTTTTTCTGTCTTTCCAATAACGCTAAATCCTTACAGGTCTACTAAGAGAATATGGAAGAAATCATCTTTGACGATATTGGGAGTTATCCCCTTCCTGACGGAGTCAGTAAGGAATGGGTCCAAAATGCCTTTAAAACGAGAACAGAAGATGAGAAACTCTTTACGGTAATCAATGATGCCTTTCAGCAAAAAGTAGATGCAGGTGTTGATGTTCCTACCTATCCTCAGTATCAGGATATGAATGAACAGTTCCTTAAGGTTATTCGGGACTCTAATTGCTGTGACAGTCCCTTTGAGGTAAAACTTGAGTGCGCCAGGATTGAGGAACTTGAGGCTATAGAGAAGGTTGCAAAAGCCTATAAGGAACAATTTGGAGAGACACTTAAGGTTCGGGTCTGTGTAACCGGTCCAACGGAACTTTATCTGAAGGAGTTTGGAGGTACACGGTATACGGATATCTATTCTATTTTTGCAAAAAGCGTGAATAATTTTGTAAGAAATTCCATGAGATCTGCAAAAAATTTCAAGATTGCAGCGGTTTCTATTGATGAACCAAGTATAGGGCTGAACCCTGAGCTTGCTTTTGATGAGAACGATATTATTTCTGCCCTTACCAGCGCCTCAAAAGCAGCCAGTAAGTGGGGAGCCGACGTACAGATTCACCTTCATTCTCCTCTTTACTATAACATTGCCTGTCAGGTCCCCACAATAAACGTCATAGGAGTAGAGTCCGCAGGCACGCCCTCTTACCTGGAATTGATAGACAAGAAAATTCTGGAGGACACAGATTGCTTCCTGAGGCTTGGGATTGCAAGAACTGATGTCTATACCCTGGCAGGAATCATTAGCGAAAAGTACTGTACTAACGTCTGGAAAGATCAGCAATATCTTCCAGAAATTGTTAGCGGACTTGAGACTCCGGCTACTATAACTAAAAGGTTGAAGGTTTACTACAGGCGTTTTGGCAACCTGATAAAGTATGTGGGTCCTGACTGCGGGCTTGGCTCTTGGCCTAACCAGAAAATAGCATTTATATTGCTTTCCAATATAGCTCAGGGGATAAGGGATTTCAGGGAATCTCTCTAATCCCTTAATTTTTAATTAACTTTTTTATTAAGTTCATCCCGAGAATCCATGCCTGAAAAGTTTATAACCTGAGAAATCAGGTTATGTTTCTTATTCCAGTGGAAACTCTACTATAAGTCCAAAATTCTTAATATTAGCCGACAGATCTCAAAACACAGTGGAAATACAGGGGTATTTTTATAATGTTTAAAATTTACATTGTTGAACTGAGAAATCAATAGTATTAAAACCTTCAACTGTTTTACTTCAATTTTCAGGATTTTAAATCACTTCTCGAGTCTCCCATGCCTTCTATCGATTTCATCCATCATGTCCAGCATTTTTCGAATAGCGGTTCGGATAGCATCAGATTGACTGACAAATTTTTTGTTATCTCCCACATGCCTATTAAGGTCATCCAGAAGTTCTTGAGGGATTTCAACGCTTACTTTTGGCATTAGAGCTGCACCCTGATATTTTTATATTTGAGGTTTATTTGTCAATTGATTTTTGTCAATTGATTTTTAGTAGTTGGTTTTCATCAATTGATTTTTAGTAATTGGTTTTCATCAATTGGTTTTTAGCAATTGTTTTATAGCTATTTTTAGCAATTAATCGTTTCCAAACATCAATTGATATTTTAATAAGGAGCCCATCACAAAACTAATTTTACCATCAAATTAGTAAAATTTCAAAATTATTTTCGTGATTCGAAAATTTACTGATTATTGCGGATCTGAGATTCAGAGTAATTTCGATTTTTAGGGTCAGCTTATTATCAAATTATTGAGAGTATACCTAAAATTTGTAAAATGATGCTAAAAGCAGTGAAAGAATATCTAAAATAAGTTCTAAAATAAGTGAAATAACACTCATAATCAGTTAAAGAACTCTCAAAAACAGATAACGATAGCGGGCCCGAAGGGATTTGAACCCCCGGCCTATGGATTAAGAGTCCATCGCTCTGCCTGACTAAGCTACGGGCCCACGTATTGTTATTATTACTAAATGAGCGATTCTCACAATGGAGTTTTAAATATTTATAGGTTTCGGCACAATCACTTATCCTTGTAATCTTTTTGAAATTAAATCTTAATTTTATAGAGTTTATTCAGGATTTCTCAAGAAAACTCTTCCTCAGAAATCTTTAAATTTAATAGAGAAATATCTTTTTATTCTAAATTGTTTTATTTTTTTGATGAATTGTCCTTATTTATGTATCTTTGAAATTAGAAATCAGAAGTCTGCCGACCAGGGAGTGAACATTTTCCAAACTTCATTATTTTCCTTTTTTCATCGATAATAAAGCAAAACGTTATATACAAGCGAATATGAGTATGACCAATTAATTGACTTATCCGAAGCTCTGTTGGGGATCAATTAATCAAATAGATTAAGTAGAAAATAGATTAAGTAGAATATGTACTTCCTGAATTTGGGTTATCAAGTTTGGTTTGTCAAGTACTGCTTTTACTCTTTTCTGTCGATAGAGCTTTCTTAAGCTGATTAATAGAAGCTAAAGGAATGAATGTAATGTTTAGAGATGAACGTGCTCCTGTGCCCGTTGAAGAGGGCGAAACCTACGATGTAACTATTCAGGATATTGCTCGCCAGGGAGACGGCATTGCCCGTATTGAAGGTTTTGTAGTTTTTGTCCCGAATACAAGTGTTGGCGATGAAGTCCAGATTAAGATCGAAAGAGTACTTCCCAAATTTGCATTTGCAAGCATTGTTGAGTAAATGTGGGAAATAAAGTAACCACGTTAAATTAAAGTTAATTAAAGTTTATGTTAAAGGAATGATTTTTCATGTTCAGAGAAGAAAGTCGCTCAGTCCCTGTCGAAGAGGGCGAAGTTTACGATGTAACAATTCAGGACATTGCTCGTCAGGGAGACGGCATCGCTCGCATTGAGGGTTTTGTAGTCTTTGTCCCGGGCACCAAAGTTGGTGACGAGGTTCGGATTAAAGTCGAAAGAGTACTTCCAAAATTTGCATTTGCAAGCGTTGTCGAGTAAATGCCGGAAATAAAGTAACCACATTAAATTCAGTAAATTAAAGGAATGATTTTTTATGTTCAGAGAAGAAAGTCGCTCAGTCCCTGTCGAAGAGGGCGAAGTTTACGATGTAACAATTCAGGACATTGCTCGTCAGGGAGACGGCATCGCACGTATTGAAGGTTTTGTTATCTTTGT
>NZ_LZPK01000094.1:0-2019 GCF_001729375.1 Methanosarcina sp. A14
ATGCTTCTTTTATTTTTTTGATACTTCTTTCTGTTTCTTTTTTGGAACCTTTTTTAGAACTTGTCTTATCAGATGAACATGACACGTCTGCCAGCTTGATCCAATAAAGGATTCTCTTACTGCTTTTTGTATTCCTTTATGGCCATCAGAAACAACTAACTTGACGCCTCTTAACCCTCTTTCTTTAAGATCTTCGAATAGATCTTCCCAGAATAGAGAGTCTTCACTGTCTGCCAATCTTACTCCAAGAATCCACGTAAACCGTCATCTCTGATTCCAGCAACTACAAAAAGAGCTTTATTTTCATAATGGAGTCCATCTCTTATTTTAAGATAAGTCGCATCAACAAAAAGGTAAGGAATTTCATGTTCTATTGGCTTTGAGAGAAATTCTTCAACTTTCTCATCAAGGTCTTTAGTAATTCTGGAAACAGAAGAGGTCGAGATTCCCTCTACTCCTAAAGCAGTCATGACCTTTTCCACCCGTCGGGTGGAAACACCTTGAAGGTAAGATTCCGCTACAGTAGCTAATATAGACTTTTCAACCCTGGAATATTTTTCAAATACCTGAGTTTCAAAAGGGAATTCACGGAACTGAGGCTTTAATAATTCAAGTTCTCCATATTTGGTAAGGAGAGTGTGGGGTTTGTAGCCGTTTCTACTGGCTTTTCGTGAATCAGTACGCTCATAACGTTGTGCATAAGATTGGAAGAGGGCTTCCTCCTCCATGACAAGATTTAAAAACCAGGTAATTAACTGGCGAATTCCATCTTCCTGATCGACTAGATAATCTTTTATGAATGAGAATACATTAATCATTGACTCTACATCCTATTTTTTGTGATGAAGAAAAGGGATATAGAGTCAATCATATTTTACAGAACTTTCGCTACACTGCCCATTAACAGCAGAAACATGGATTGCAGATTTCCCTTCAGTTCTTTTTGAAAAAGTAGATTTGAAAACCATTAAAAAACGTGAAGTAGGTAAAAGAGGAAGACCTCTGAAAAATGAGAAATTAAAGACATATTATAAGATTGATGGGACTATAAAGGTTAATGATGCTTTTGTTTTAAAAGAAATGGAAAAAATGGGACTTTTCATTCTTGTAAGTAATGATATCAGTCTTTCTCCTGAAGAGATGCTGAAGTATTACAAAGGACAGGATAGAGTAGAAAAAGGATTTCGATTTTTGAAAAGTGATACCTTTAGCGTATCGAAGGGTACCTCAAGAATAAATCAAGAATTGAAGCATTAACAATGATAATGGTTCTATGCTTAATGATTTATTCTATTGCAGAATGGAAATTAAGGACAAAATTAGAAGAAAAAAATGAAACAGTTCCGGATCAGAAAGGAAAACCAACAAAAAGACCAACAATGAGATGGATATTTTTCAAGTTTCAGGGAATTACAGAACTTATAACGCAGAAAAAGGGGAAAACAAAGTCAGAAATACTGAATATGGAAGAAATTCACTGGAAAATATTGAGTATCATGGGAGAGGAATATGAAAATATATATATCTAGTTGCGTTAACCTGTCGAATATAGGATTTTTGGATAGGGCAATGTTTAAAAAATGGTTGTGTATTGCCATTGCACTGACGTACAAAAAATTCGAGATACCTGTATTCCAGCAATAGAACTCTTTTTCAGCAACTATTATTAGGTATTTTAAGTCATTTTTGTAGGTGAACTCATGGTACAAAACCGTTGGAAAAAATTACACAGTGGGCTTTTCTTAAAGCCCTTTCTTGTGTAGGTAGGTATTCGGGATAAATCTCATTATCAAGATATAAATTTAGTGATAAGAATCTTCTATAAACTTTATTCCCGCATACTGAATCATCTTTTTATACTGCCTTTCTGGTGAAGTCAAGATATAAATTCAATGATCAGAATCTTCTATAAACTTTATTCCTGCATACTGAAAGTAATTGTCGGCCAGCCTGCAAAAGTCAGGGTATCCGTGACTCTCTGCGCTCTCATAGTAATAAATATTATCAAAAATTATTTAT
>NZ_LZPK01000095.1:0-5088 GCF_001729375.1 Methanosarcina sp. A14
GCCTTGGAGTACTTATGAATTGGATTCTGGAGGAATGACTTTGATCCGTCTCCAAAATCCCATTGCCATTTAGTTGGTGTTCCTGTGCTTACGTCAGTAAATTTAACGTTTAATGGTGTTTTCCCTGATGTAACACTGCTAGTAAAGTTTGCAACAGGTTTTGTTACCACTTTTATATATTCTGTTTTTGTTACCGTGTTACTGCCGTTATCATTTGTTGCTGTCAGTGTTACCGTATACCTACCTAGTTTAGAATATTTATGCGTTGGATTCTGCTTGGTTGAAGTTGTTCCATCTCCAAAACTCCATTTCCATTTAGTCGGGGATCTCAGACTTTCGTCGGTAAAGGTAACTGTTAATGGCGCTTTTTCTTCGGTAGGTTTTGCAGAAAAGTCTGCGAAAGGAGCTAGTGTGAAAGTAAATATAAACTGCCCAAAAGCAATAGGCCATATTCCTACCTTCACACTGGCTGTAACCTTGTTTGTTGCAGTGTCAATTACAGAGACAGTGCTGTCACGGTTCGCCACATATACCTTTGTTCCAGCCGGGTTGACTGCAACTCCATAAGGATATTTTCCTACGGTTACCTTGGCCGTAACCTTGTTTGTAGCTGTATCAATTACAAAGACATTTTTGCTTTTCCTGCTTGTTATATATACCTTTGTTCCATCCGGATTGACTGCAATTCCCCAGGGATAGGTTTTGGATCCTACTGTCACCGTTGCTTTAATCGTGTTTGTTGCAGTATCAATTACAGAAACAGTACCATCGTCATCGTTTGTCACATATACCTTTGTTCCAGCCGGGTTGACTGCAACTCCCCAGGGACGGGATCCTACTGTCACCGTGGCTGTAACAGTATTTGTAGCTGCGTCGATTACAGAAACAGTTTTATCTCCATAGTTCGTCACATATACCTTTGTTCCTGTCGGGTTGACTACAATTCCAATAGGTTTGTAGAATCCATTTATTGTGGCTGTAACATTGTTTGTTGCAGTGTCAATTACGGAGACAGTTCTACTATAAATATTCGTCACATATACCTTTTTTCCATCCGGGTTGACCGCAACTCCATAAGGATATCCTCCTACGGTTACCTTGGCCGTAACCTTATTTGTAGCTGTGTCAATTATAGAGACAGTCTTGTTATAATAGTTTGTCACATATACCTTTGTTCCCGCCGGGTTGACTGCAACTCCCTGGGGACCAGATCCTACGTTTATCGTGGCTGTAACCTTGTTTGTTGCTGTGTCAATTACAGAAACAGTACCACCCCTGTTTGTAATATACGCAAACGGGTATGCGCCTGCGATACTCACGAGCATTAAAAAAAACATCAACGTTATTCCTAAAATTCCAATGAGAGAATAAACTCTTCGTGTTTCATCAAGTTTCATTTATTTCACCTTGGATCACAGTAAGTTAATTTTTGATTAATAAAAAAAGATTAATAATGTTAAATGTTTTTTTCTATATAAAGAAAGTGTTGTTAATAAAAAATATTATATTTCTATATATTAATAAAATTTTATGTTAACTTTAATATAAATTTGTAAAATGAATAAGATTGAAATTTTAAAAATTAAATTTCGTTATAATGAGCAATACTTCTATGAACCTTACCATCTTTTCCAAAAAACAAAATTTCTGCAGCACGTTTTCCTAAAACTGCTTTATAATAGATTACCAGGCTATTGACACTTACAAACACATCAATCAACTCAAACCGAAGATCAAAAACTCTTTCAAGTGCTTTTTCCCAGTATGGTTTCACATTCTTCTTACCTTTGAGGGTTCCTGTTTGATCATTCATTACAAGGACTATCATAGGAGTAGTCATCTCGAAATCTTCACTGTAATGATCGAGAATTCTGTTAATGTTATGGAGTTTCAGGCCTCATCCATTCTCTGGCAAATTCCTGTGCTTCAGGTACTGATATCATTTAAACAACGTCCATATTTTAAGAAAGTCCGAATTCTTAAAAGTATTTAAATTTCTCGATCTGTTAGGGAGTTTCTGTTTGTCTTGTTTTCAGGAAAAAGTACTCGGATACACTCATTTCGGATATACTCTTATTCCTAATGCACTTCTGAAAACGATTGAAAAAAGTCACGGTATTTTAAGTGAAAATGGAATTATCCAAAAAAAGCAAAATTATTGCGGAAGAAATTGACACAAAACAAGCATCATTATTTTCTTTTCTGAACATGGAGAAATATCTGCCATCGTAATAGAATCGTTATTGTTAGGATTATTCTTTTGCTAGGCATACACAGATAAAGCCGCAGGATAACGTAAAATCACTCATTTTTGAAAGCAAAGTTAGAATAGTATGGAAATATAGTGGGTGCAATTTCCTTACAATTGTTTATCTCTTGTCAACGAGGCTAAAGGGCTGTTTTGCCAGATTTGTCAATGATCCACATGCCCTTCAGCCTAAATTTTGTCTCTTTTTTCAATTTGAGATTCTGCAATTCATTGAATAGAATTAATTAGCTCATAGAAATATTTCGATTCGTGAGTACGATAAAGATTGTACCATGAATCTAACGTTTCCAACGAGAATACATCCAGTTTCTTCAACACATGAACAGTGAATTCCAGTGGAGCTACTCCGGAAGCAGTAATCAGGTTTCCGTCAGTTACAGCTGGTTCTTGTTTATAATACATTTCTCCTGCATAGTTTGGACACATCATTTTAAGAAATCCAAGATCATTGCTGGTGTGCCATCTATTATTCAGCATCCCTTTCTCAGCAAGTCCCATTGTAGCGCCGCAAATTGCCCCAACAATTACACTTTTTTTTAAACCCTCTTCAGCCTTTTTTAAAATTGGGTCGTGAATCGGTTCTGTCCATGTATTTCCTCCAGGGAGGATCAGGGCTGCTGCATCTTCAATGATAAGTTCTTCATATCCAATATCAGGTAGTATTTTTATGCCACCCATTGTAATTACAGGGTTTTTGTCCACACTAACTGTGACTATTTTTAAAGGTTCTAACCCTTTTTTATAGTATCTTCCCGAGTTTAATTCAGCGCTTAAATAACTGATTTCCCAGTCAGCCATTGTGTCAAATACGTAAAGATATACTGCGCTTTTCATAATTGATCCCGCTGTATTTAATATGTCAAATATATCTGATTTCATATTTTGATTTCATTTTATACACTATTGTCCTATCTTCTCATAAAGAGTATCTCTATTCATAGAAAGGCTCTGTGAGGTACTGTGTAATTGATGGGTTTTTACCTCCAGACAGACATCATTAAATACAGAAAATTTAACACAGACCCCGTAGACTACACAGTACCCATCAGAATACTTACTTTATGGAAACCAATAAGAAACGTCTATAATAGCCTGAGAAATTTCAAATAACGTTTCATCTTCACCCAAATCATTTATAACTGGAATTAATGTGATGATATTAGAAAGTAGGTTACTTCGAGTACCTTCTTTGAGAATTTGAATCACTCTTCTCCACAAAAAATAAAGCTTATTCACTGGAGAATTCCTCATAAGAGATAATATAAAACAAAGTGCCTTTGCTCTGTAAGAATCAGATCGAATATTTGAGGCTATTTCAAGGGCTTTTTCCATAAATTCTTCTTTTCTCTGACCATCAAAATGAGGAACAATACTAGAAGGACATATTCTCTGTCAGAATCAATCATAACGAACCTATGATCTGGAAAGAACTCGTACTTGGATTTTCTGTGGTTGAATCGTGTATATATCACTCAATTCGTACAATACCTATTGTAACTGCAAGCAGTGCCGAAGAAGTGCTTTTTACGGATAACCTAACCAGACTTACGAAACTGGAAGTTGATGAGACTGTAAAAGGAGTCCTTCCGGTCCCATTTCCAACCTATGAGGTAACAGGGTCCATGTCAATTGAAGGCGAAGAATTCAGCGAAGTGCTTCTTTTAGGATATGAATATCCCGGAGTACAGGCTCTGGATTGGATAGAAATTCTTAAAAGAGAAGTTGCAAATCCAAGACGATGTATGTGAAATAGGAATATAAAAGAGAGTATTATTTTATGCTATTTATTTTATTACTGCTTTAGATTATCTGCTATTTTAGATTTATATTCAAGCTACCGATTATTTACATTCGGTTTCAGTAATAAGAAAATTTGTTTCCCTCATAATTATATGTTGCCATAATAGAAAGCACTTGGACTTTATATTAGAGAATATTTGGACGTTATATTAAAAAATGTGCATTTTGAATTGGCATATGAGGGAAGAAAATGAGATACAAAGAACAATTTTATTCAATAGCTTTAGCTTTTGTGTTCTTAATTCTGTCATCATCTACTTCACTGGCTGTACAAACTGAGAGATCAATAGCTGATTTTTCTGCAAACGTTACCGGAGGAGCAGTTCCTTTTGTAGTAAAATTTACTGGCGTAAGCACTGGCGGAATACCAACTTCCTGGTTATGGGATTTTGGAGACGGCACTTACTCAAAACATGCCATGAATGCAACGCATACGTTTACCAATCCGGGTGTGTATAACATCACTATGAAAGTAATAAACGAAGAAGGTAGCAATTCTATTACCAGATCAGACTATATAACCGTCGAAATTCCGACAGATACGTCAGGAAAAGGCTTTGATCCTTCCGGAACTCGGTGGAGTGTCGCTGGTTTTGAGGATGGGTTACCACGCGAATATCATGCTGTACCCTGGGAGTTTCATTCTCAATATTATATGAATGCTGGAGATATCTGGACTGGAAACTGGTCATTAGTACCCGATTATCCTAATAGAGTCCACACTTTCATTACGCATGCCAACGGGGAAACAGATAGTTGTGATGTCGTTTTCGTATCTCCCAAATGGTTCGTTGCAATTAAGGATGACGAGCTTTATAGATTGGGTAAGCGTATCTGACATACGAACGGCTGTAGACTGGAATGTTATACTTTACCAATTTTCAGATTTTATTGAGGTATTGCCTTGCACTCTAAGATGATGAATTACAAGCTTTGAAAGCTAAAAACACAATTTGTCTATTTTTAATCTTGTGCTGCTACATAGTTACTAATCTATATAATTACTTAACCTGTAGAAT
>NZ_LZPK01000096.1:0-14543 GCF_001729375.1 Methanosarcina sp. A14
CTTCGTACTTTACTGACTTCATACAAGGTTTCTGGCAAAAATATCAGATACGTTATCCATATTTGCGATGTAATCCTTTGCAAGCGGGTCTACAGCTACAACCTCACCACCTATCTCTTCAGCTACGGCTTGTGCACTCTGCGTACTTGTCTGGGGCTGGATAAAGATTATTTTAACGTTCTTTTCCTTTGCAAGATCTACAAGCTCCGCCAGATCCTGAGCACTCGGCTCTTTTCCTTCGATCTCAACTGGAATCATAGTGAGATTGTAATCCACCGCAAAATAGCCCCAGGCAGGATGATAAACAATGAAGTTTCTTTCCGTTTTCCCCTCAAGCTTTTCGCGAATCCTTGCATCCAGAGCATTCAGCTCCTTAAGATAGGCATCTCTGTTCTGAGCATAGTAAGTCTTGTTTTCAGGATCTATTTTGGCAAGTCCTTCATAAATGTTCTCGACCATTATTTTTGCATTTGAAGGAGATGTCCATATATGGGGGTCCAATTCAGTTTCTTCATGGTCAGCTTCAGATTCTCCTGCATGTTCCTCTGCTCCCTCCCCATCGTGATGATCGTGAGCAGCAAGTTCCCTGAGCTTGATTCCATTAGAAGAGTTTACAATAAGAGTTCCACTGTTAATAGATTCGAACCTGTTAATCCAGACTTCCTCAAAGGGCATATCGATGCCGACTGTAACATACATACTGGCTTTACTCACATTTTCTATTTCTTTTGGAGAAGGTTCATAGGTGTGTGGGTCTGCTCCAGGAGGGATTATGACAACAGTTTTTACTTTGTCTCCCCCCACTTTCTCTACAAACTCAGCCTGAGGAAGCACACTTACAGCTACGGTTATAGGCTGATTAGATCCTGCTACTTCAGCTTCCTGTCCTGTACTCTCATTAGTTTGGGAGTCACCTGGACCTGTACAGCCACTAGCAAAAAGGCTCAGGCCAACAGTCAAGAGCACCAATAAAGGTAGAATTTTCAGATTCATAATTAGATCTCGCTTTCTTCGTTTCACTTTTACTTGACTTCTGAACTTTACTTGACTTCTGAACTTTACTTGACTTCTGAACTTGTTTTTGATTAGATAAGACCGCTATCGAGGAGAAAGCTGCATATACCCAAATTATGTTAAAGATTATATTTGGAATATACCCAAATTTTGAGTCATTCACGAGATATTTTTGGTGTAAACCCAAATGTATTTTGAAGCTTACTCGCAGTTTTATGCACCATTAATACTTCAATTAGCATTACACTAGCGTTCTATTAACGTCCCTATAACACTTAAAACGTTTTAATTAGCGCTTAATGAGACAAAATACACTGTATATCTTATTGTTTAGTATTTCGTTAGATGTTCAATAGCTATTTCCTTCATACAGACATTTTCATGGCTGATTTTTCCGCATACTCCAAACATTGGATGACCCATTGAGCTGCAGATTTTATTTATAGCATCCCTTGAGACGAAAGCCTCAAAACGCGAAACTTCACTACATGCTTCCTCCGAAGAAAGGCCGTAATGGGTTAGAAGAAGACTGAGGATCCTGTGCCTTCGAATAAGAAATTGCGTATATGCCTTACCCAGTTCCGTCAGATTCACACCCCTATAAGGAACATGATTCAGGTAGCCTGCACTTGCAAGCTCATTTAAGGTCTTGGTTGTGGTTGAAGGGTCTACCTGCAGACCTGAAGAGATCTCTGTAGTTTTTACAGTACCTCCTTTTTCAAGAATGAACTTGAGATAATCTACCTTTCTCGGAGAGAGTTCAAGGCCTGTAAATTCAGGATAACTTTGCTCATTCATATAGAGAAATATAAAAAACTGGTATTTATTGTTTGCTACATACCAAATTATGAAGTTATAGTTTTACTGTGGCAAAATTAGAAAAGCGGGATGAATGATGGAAGAGTAGAATTTAAACCTCCCAGTAAAAGAAAAAAATCAGTAAAAGAAAATATACACAGCAGAGATCAGCAGGAAACTTACGATACCCATCAAGGCGCTTCCAAAGGTATTTGACCCGAAGACCTTAGATGGTCCCAGTTCTGCAAGCTCTCCGAAAATCCAGAAGAAAGGATCATTAACATGGGAAATTAGAAAAGTACCTGGAAGCCATTGAAAGGATAACGATTTCCGTAGGAAACCCAAGTTAAGGAAACAAGGGCATTAAAAAAGAAGGTGCGATAAGCATGGTCGCAACCCTTGATCCCTGAACGGTTTGAAGGGCTGCGGCAACGAGAAAAGGAACAAGGATATGAGGAAGGCTCAACTGCAAGAAAAACCTGCCAAGAGCTTATCCTACCCCGGTCGTAGCAAGAGTTGCCCCGATAGAGCCTCCTCCGCAAAGGTCAAGAAGGACAAACCCGCTTCGTCTCACAGCTATTTCAATCAATTCCTTCAGTAAGAGAAATCCGAGCTTTCTTCCAGAAAAGATGGAGAAGGACTCTTATAAGAAGTGCAATATTCGGGTTTCCCAGAAAGGTGAGTACAGGATGAGCGTGTTCAAAGCCTGTCTGAAAGAGAATAAGAAGTAAAGGGAAAAAGATTGGAGAGTAAGCCTCAAGCCTTCGGGACCTTTCGGCAGGGCTTGTATATATCCCTGAATCTCTTTCCTGAACCTCAACTATCTTTGCCTTTACTCTGTTCGAAAGATCGACAGTTCCAAACTTATTCAGATTTTTGGAATAAAGGTAACTTGCAATGGAAGTGGAAACTGCGTTAAGAATTCCCAGAATAAAAAGCCTGTCCACGTTAGCCGATAATTCTTCTGCTGCCGAGATTACTACAGGTGAAGGATAGACAAGGTTAAACGAGGCAACAGCTCCGAGTGCAAGGACTGTTGCAGTGGAAATAGAGGGGTTATCGAGCCTGGCAGCCAACTCTTTAGCTATTGGAATGAAGATAACATAGGCAAGAATATGAAAGTCGCCCGGCGAGTTTAAGCAGTCTATTTCAAGAGAAAACAATTAAGCAAGTTTAAATATCATTTTTTGGAGAGGACGCCATTTACTCAGTTTAAACATTTTCTCCATTATTCCCACATTCCAACTTCTTCCCCATTAACTTTCAAATTTAGTAGAGGTAGTTTACTCAGTTGAAACATCCTCATCAGGAGAGGATAGTCCACTGAGCTCTTCAATTTCTTCTTCTCCGAGTACTCTTGCAAGATTTAGTAGAATAAGAAGCCTGTTCCCTACTTTTCCAACGCCTACCAGGTATTCCGCATTGATTTTCGATTTGATCATCTCAGGAGGTGGCTGAATTGAGGAAAGTGGCAGGTTCATGACCTCCTTTACGGAATTTACAAGCATTCCAAGAATTGTATCTTTAACCTCCACTATGATAATTCTGGACAGGCTGTCAGTCTCTTTTGATCTGAAATCAAGCCGCTTGTTAAGGTCTATCACTACGAGGATCTTTCCCCGCAGGTTAATGAGTCCTTTTACGCATTCCGGAGTCTGAGGAATTCGGGTGATCCTCGGAACCGGAATAACTTCGGAGACCTGCATAATATCTACTCCGAACTCTTCACCTGAAAGCTCAAAGGTCACTAAGCGAAGACTTTCTTCCGAAAATCCTGAACCTTCATCTAATGTTTCTTCAAACATTTGAATTCCTCAAACTAGCTCAGAAATTTTAACTTGACTTATTTTCTGACCCTTCTTTTAAGTTACCAAGTTTGAATTTTTCCGTAGCTTTTTTCATTCTTTCCCCGAGTAAGGAAAGGTCACTAGCCATGTTGGCAAGTTCTGACATTGAAGCACTCTGCTCTTCGAGAGCTGCAGCAGTTTCCTGGGTTCCTGCAGCGGACTGCTCCGAAATTGAGGAAATATCCTCCAGAGTGGAAGTGATTTCTTCAATGGATGCGGACTGCTCTTCTGTAGCAGCTGCAACATCTTCTACCATATTTGTAATTTCATTGATTGTAGTTACAATCCCTGAAACCATTTCAACTGCGTTATTAACAGATAGCGAACCAGCCTGCACATCTTTTTTACTGGCCTCTATACTTTCCACGGTTTCACTGATACTGCCTCTTATTTCATCAATTAGACTAGAAATGTTATTAGCAGCACGGCCGGATTCGTCGGCAAGTTTTCGGACCTCATCGGCTACAACAGAAAAACCCCTGCCGTGCTCACCAGCCCGGGCAGCCTCAATTGCAGCATTCAGCGCAAGCATATTTGTCTGGTCGGCAATCCTGGTAATAAGAGTTACAATTTCATTGATTTGTTGAGACTTGGAGTCAAGCTCCGTTATCACTTCCTTAGTTTCATCAACAGAGAAGCAAATATGGTCCATTTTTACCAAGAGTTCTCTTGAGGCATTTCCAATGTCATTGATAGTGTTATTGACAAGATTAGTATTTTTAGAAACTTTCTGGGTATTCTCCGCAATTTCCTGGATATTGTGTGTCATGTCCTGCATTGCACGAGTTATATCCACTATTTTTGTACTCTGCACTTCGGTCCCATCTGAGATTTCAGTTGCAGTGTCAGAAATTTTCCTTGAAGCTGAAGCCACTTCCTCAGAAGAAGCAGACATTTCTTCTGAAAGTGTAGAAAGGTGAACCGAAATTTCCTGAATTCCTTTTATCAGGCTACGAAGGTTTTCAACCATCGATTTAAAAGCTTGTGAGAGTTGAGAGATTTCACTTCTCGAGTTTCCTTTAATCTCAACACTCAGATCCCCTCCAGAGATTCTGTCTGCGGCTTTAAGTAATTCATATATGGGTTTTCTATAAACATTAAGAATAACAAAAACAAGTAAAACCCCGACAAGTATTGAAAGAAAAGTAACGAGAAAGATCTTATTTATAGAATCTATTATCAGGGTGTTAAGTTTCTCTTTCTGATCGTTACTGGCAGCTTCAGCATCTTTTTTAACCTGTGCGGCTATGTTTTCCATTTTTTTTACTTCAACCGCCTTTTCCTCTTTAAGAATTTTCAGGCGATTAAAATCATTCTGGATCTGTCGAGCTCTAGTAATTATTATATTTCCACGTTCAAGATTTTCAGTTGCCCCCGTCTGCGTTTTCAGATTAGTAGTAACTTCAGTTATATTTTCCGTTCGTTGGCTGAAATTTTCCGCATATTGATTTTCGGGAGTAATTATATAATTCTGGTATTCGTTTTGAGCTTCCATTGCAAGTATGCTGATTTTCTGGGCTTCCTGAGCATTGGATAACTTTTGCTGGAGAACTTCACCTGAAGAACCATTTCCTGCATATTGGTGATATTGAAGCATCTGATCTTGATAAATCTCATCTGCTTTTTGCAAAATAAGATCACCGTTTGAGACGATGTCGGCTCTAAGGGCCACCTCTTCGTCTTCTGCTTTAACGTAGCTGTTAAAAGTTTCATCAAATTCGTCGGACGTTTTCAGGATAGAGTCCATATGATCTTGGTTTACAGGATCAAGGTAGCCAAGATATATTTCTTTAGAGATAGCTGCCTGGGAGGGCACAAGAGCAAGATGGTTATAAGTCTCGTTCTTATAAACCGGGTCGCCATAAATAACATAACTTTCCTGGGCTTGCAGAGCCCCTTGCATGTTATCCACGATGGAGGTCATGTTTTGAATGGCTCGGCTCTTTTTTTCAATATCGTTCATACCTTGATAGCTTGTGTACCCAACAAAAAAAATCAAAACAAGAAGAAGAGCAAAGCCTACCACTAGATGCCCTATTTTTGTGTTTTTATACATTTTCCTCACCCTTGCCTCAGCTTCTCCACCACTATACATATCCAGTTTACATAGACTGTTAACCTATCAGTCGTAACCGCCAAGTGAAGTGAACATGCGGAAATGCTTCTATGAAGACTGCCTAATCTTCCCAACCAGTTATTCAATACAGACTATTTAAGAGTTGATAAATTTTTTGATTTATTAAAAAAGAGAATGTAATACAAAATTAAGTACTGTGAGTTTAATCCGGTTTCACTCAATATCTCACTAGACCTCTACCGAGTCTGCCCTTTAGGCAAACGCTTTTGTATTTTCGTATATTATACTGCGACTGTCTCTTTATTTTCCGCATATGTATTACGACTGTCTTTTTATTTTCGCATATACATTATATCTTCAAGAGTCAGTTATTGTAAGAAAATACTCGACCTGTGAGCCAAAGTCGCCAAAGTTTATAGGTTTGGCAAGAACAGCATAGCATCCGGCTTTAAGGAACTTTTCTTTACATTCAGGATCAGAGTAACCTGTGACTGCAACTACCTTTATACTCCGAGTTTCAGGGTTAAGTTTGATTTTTTGAAGCAATTCAAGGCCGTGCATTTTCGGAAGCTCCATATCAAGCAATATCAGGTCAATTTTTGCTTCATTGAGAATTTCGAGAGCTTCAAAACCATTTTTCGCCTTTTTTGGCTCATGTCCAAAGGACTTGAGTAAGTCTGCTTCAACGGTCAGATTAAGTAAATTATCTTCAACAATAAGGATTTCAGGCACTCAAATCTACTCCTAAGGTGGTTGCTTGAAGATTTTGTAAGCTGGACTTTTTGTAAATAAGATTTTGTAAACTGGACTTTTTGTAAATAAGATTTTGTAAGCTGGACTTTTTGTAAGCGAGATTTTTTGTAAACAAGATTTTGTAAGTGAGATTTTGTCAAAGAAACGCTGAGTAATGAATTTTCTAATGAATTGAATTTTATAGTGAATAATAATCTTCTAATAAGGTCTGAAACAAGAAAATATGAAATGAAATATTTCCTTATATCTTCAGCATGTATACCTTAGTCCTCCCTAAACCTAGGGACAGAAAGTTATGAAAATATTACTCTATCTTCAACAGGTATACTTGATACCTGCAAATTGTTCCAAGGTTATCTTTCAATTTACAGTAATATATGAAGTTCGGGAAAATATAAATTTATTTGCAAAATTTAGATACATATATTCAATATACAAAAAGAAATAAAAATATTTTATTTAAATTTAGGTATCATTTTAGATGTCAGTGTTCAGGAAAAAAAAATTGAAATTAGTACCAGATTGAATTTAAAACAAACAGAGAAACATTTTATATATAGGAAATAATATAATTAATGTTTTATTTAAATTTGAAGATCAAAACTGGAACTCGGCTGAAGATTGAGAAAGAGCCGGTAATTTCTGTAAATAGTTTGTTAACGTGTCAATTAACCAGAGTATTTAAATAAATTTTGATCTCTAATTTTTATAAAGATAATTAAAAAATTTAATATAGCAGGTTTCGCATATATTTTTCTACACAATTAGGATAAATATGCCTTAACAAATAAACTAGGTTGGTTACATTTGTTAACCTCAAATAATTTTTAAATTAGGTCCTTTGATTCATAGCATGACTTTGTGGAGAATATTCGGATAAGAGGCTAGATTCGGCAAAGGCAGGAATAAAGTATCAGAACATTCCAAAAAACAGAGGTGTAAATATCATCCGATATTGTCGCTTGTTCAAGAACGTAAGAAGGGAAATGCATGGCCAGAATTATGATCGTGGACGATGCCGAATTTATGCGGATGATTATTAAAGATATTCTTCTGATGCACGGACATGAAGTTGTTGCTGAAGTTAATGATGGGGAAGAAGCAATTCAAATTTATTTTGAAGTAAAGCCAGATATTGTGTTAATGGATATAATTATGCCAGATATGGATGGAAAAGAGGCATTGAAAAAACTTCTTATTATGGATCCTGAGGCAAAAATAGTAATGTGCTCCTCCATTGGTCAACAGGCCCTCATAACCGAATCAATGAAGATAGGAGCTATGGGCTTTATAGTAAAGCCTTTTGAGCCTGATGGAATGCTCGATGTAATAAGAAAAATTGCTGAACCTAATTAGACCTTATTTAAAGATAATGGCAAATAAGGCTATTATTGCATAAAATTGCGTTAAATGAGGCTGCATTAAATAAAGCAATTAACAAGAAAAATTGCTGAACCTAATTAGACCTTATTTAAAGATAATGGCAAATAAGGCTATTATTGCATAAAATTGCGTTAAATGAGGCTGCATTAAATAAAGCAATTAACGCTATATTGAAAAAACAACTGAAGCTATGTAAAATCAAACAACTGAAGCTACATTAAACCTGAATTAACTTAACTGAAGCTACATTAAACTGAATTTAACTGAAGCTACACAAATTAAGCTATGTTAAATCAGACTATTGTTAAGATTCTATTGTTAAGATTCTATTGTTAAGATTCTTAGATAGAAATTATTAGATAGAAATTATTAGATAAAGTTATTAGATAAAGCTATTATAAAATAAATATTATATTTAAAGGAAAGTGCTTGAGATGACTATCTGCGCACTCATAGAGACGATTCTGCTTTAATTCGTAAACTCCTTTCCGATATTCTCAGTCAAGACCCAAATCTCAGAGTAGTAGGAACGGTATTCAATGGAAAGGACAGTTTTGAGAAAATTAAAAAGTTGGTGTATGATGTCGTTCTTCTAGACAATGTTATGCCTATTCTTGACGGCCTTAAGACTCTCGCTCGGATTATAAATGAGTGTCCGAATCCTGTTGTGATGATTTCAGCCCTTGGAAAAAGAGCTGAGGAAATTACACTTACAGCCTTTGAATACAGAGCAGTGAATGTAATCCAGAAGCCTGAAGGGATTCTTAGTCAGAACATGCCAGATATGGCAGAAGAAATTTGCAGAAAAATCTGTGCAGCTGTAAAAGCCAAAACAGAAGTACGGACTAAATAAGTATTGGGATTAAAACAGAACAGAGACTAAACAAATGCTGGGACTAAAACAGAAATAGGGACTAAATAAATATTGGAATTAAAACAGAACAGAGACTAAACAAATGTTGGAACTAAAACAGATGTAGGGATTAAAACAGAATTGAATACGAGACTAAATCTAGAACTCAATCCCAAATTGAACTCTGTGTTGAGAAACCATCTAAAAATATGAACTTCCAGAAAGGCAGGGAAAATTATGGATATGTCAAAATATATGGGCATTTTCAGGGCAGAGTCAGAGAAAAACATTAAAGAGTTGAGCGATTCCCTACTGGTACTTGAGAATAATCCTGAAAATACGGAACATATGAATACGTTATTTCGTGCAGCTCATACATTCAAAGGCATGTCTGCAACTATGGGGTTCAAACAAATTGTAGAGTTAACGCATGAAATGGAAAGTTTGATAGACAGGCTGCGCACGCGGCAAATTGTACTTAATTCTTCTTTGATTGATGTTCTCCTGGTATGTGTGGATACCCTTGAAGGGCTTGTAGAAAATATCTGTGAAAGTGAAGGAGATAAGCCCGAAAAAGGAAAAAAAGTGACAGCTAATAAATGCGAGTTCTATCCTGACGTCTACGAAGTGATAAAAACGTTAAGGGAAGTAAATGATTCTTCTGAAAAAGTCTCCATTCAAAGAATCGAAAATAAACTCCTACCTGCAAAGAAAAAAACGACAAAAGAAATCTATCAACCAGAGAAGGAAGAAAAAACCCCAGTTTATCCAAAATCGAGTCCTAAAGTGAAAATTGTTCAGAACCCAAGAATCAGTACCGAACAGCTCGATAAATTGATGAATCTCGTGGGCGAGCTCGTAATTAACCGAAGTAGAATAAATGAGCTTACACGCAACCTGAAATCCAAGGAGCTTGAGGTTGCACTCTCAGATTTTCATAAACTAACAAGAGAACTGCAAGACGAAGTGATAGAGGCAAGAATGGTACCTCTGGATCATATCACCTACATCTATCCCAGAATGATTAGAGATCTTGCACGCATACAAAACAAAAAAATCGATTTTATAATCAAAGGGAAAGAACTCAAGCTCGATAGAACTATTCTCGAAGAAATCGGGGATTCCCTAGTGCACCTGTTAAGAAATGCAGTAGATCACGGAATCGAAATTCCGGAGAAGCGTGTAGAACTTGGAAAAAAAGAGAATGGCGCTATACTGATTACAGCTTCAAGACAGGAAAATTTTGTCCTTATTAGAATAGAAGATGATGGATTTGGAATAGACACTAATGAAATCAGGAAAATTGCATTAAAGAAAGGAATTATTTCAAGAGAAAGTGCGGAGCAGCTTCAGGAAGAGGAAGCAATGCAGCTGATCTTTACTCCAGGTCTCAGTACTTCTGACAATGTTACCGACATCTCCGGAAGAGGAATAGGAATGGATGTTGTAAAAAACAGAGTTGAGCGCCTTGGAGGATCCGTAAAAGTCGAATCAAAGCCTGGACTGGGTTCCAGTTTCGAATTGAAACTACCTTTAACCGTTGCGGTTTATCAGGCCATACTGGTAAGAGTTGGAAAGGAAAAATACGCAATTCCCTTCACAAGCATAGTGAAAAACATTGAATTTAGCTCGCAGGAAATCAAGCATATTAAAGGACGGGAAGTCATTTTAATAGACAATAAAATTCTTCCACTTTTTAGATTGAGAAGGCAGTTTCAGCTACCTGATGATGACGACGAGAACAATATTTTCGTAGTTCTGGTTGAAAAACACGGGCAATATATTGGAATAGTCGTGGATGAACTGCTTGGAAAACAGGAAGTAATAGTAAAAAGCTTCAAAAGCAAGCTTCTTGGCAATACCAGAGGATTTGCAGGAGCAACAATTCTGGGCGACGGAAACGTTATTTTAATTATCGATGTCAACTCCCTGATTTGAAATAAGTAAGAAACTTTAATGGAAATAAAAAAAGCCTGGATAAAAGTACTGTCGGTGAAGAAATGGGTAACGGTCCAATTAGAAAGGCAAATGATAGTGAAATAAATAAAAAAACAAATAAAGAGATAAATACATGTCAAAATCTGGAAAAAGATCTGGGCTTTGAACTGTTAAAAAGAAATATTAGTGGAAACACCGGCTTTAACTGTGAATATTATAAGGAAGCCCATTTCAGGCGTAGAATTAACGTGCGCGTTCGAGCCACCAATTCTGAGAGTTATGGAGCATATCTGAAACTTTTAAAGGAAGATCCGCAAGAGTACGAATTTCTTCTTGACGCTCTTACTGTAAATGTCAGTGAGTTTTTCCGAAATCCCGAAACCTTCAGAATAATCGAAAAAGAGGTTATTCCTTCTCTTGTTAAAAACAGATCAGGGCTATTTATCCGATCAATTCGCATCTGGAGTGCCGGTTGTGCAGCAGGGGAAGAGGCCTATTCCCTTGCTATCCTGCTACACAGGATCCTGAAAAACGACTTTAATAAGTATAGAATAAAAATTATAGGTACGGATATTGATACTCAAAGTCTGGAAAAAGCCAAAAAAGGTATTTACAATGAAAACTCACTTAAAAATCTTGATTCAGGCACAAAAGAACGTTATTTCTTGAAACAGGGAGATAATTACCAGGTAATAGACGATTTTAAGAATATAACTCAATTTAAACGTCACGATTTGATTTCAGACCAGAGAATCGATCATTTTGATATTATTGTCTGCCGAAATGTAATGATATATTTTAAAAAAGGAATTCAGGAACAATTACAGCTTAATTTCTACAAGGCTCTTGGAAAAGGAGGATTTTTTATAATAGGAAAGTCCGAAACACTGCTTGGGAATGCATCAAGTCTCTTTAGACCTTACAATACAAGAGAGCGCCTGTACATAAAGGAAATATAAAAAGACATTTATGGAAAAGGTCAAGAACCTGAGGAATTTAAGCGAATACGAAGAACCTGCAAAATAATTTCAGGATACAACAATTGTAAATAAATTTTGAACATTTTTTAAACAAATTTTTTAAAGAAAGTATAAATCATTTTAAATAGTTCCTAAGCAATGTCTAAGCAGCTCCTAAAAAACTTTTAATAATTATCATAACAGAGAAATTTCTAAACCAGGAGGGTTCTTCAAGACGACTAACTCAGGCGTAATTGTAGTGGGAATAGGAGCCTGTGCATTGACCAAGAGTCCAATTAAAATTAAAACCTTCGGATTGGGCTCATGTTTAAGCATAACACTCTATGATAGGCAGGAGAGAATAGGTGGGCTTGTCCATACGATGCTTCCGAGTATAAGTGATGAAAAAATAAAAGACAACCCTTTAAAATATACTGATTCCGGTATAGAGTACCTTGCAGCTGAGATACTAAGAAAAGGCTCATCCAGAAAAAGGCTTGAAGCAAAACTTGTCGGGGGAGCACATATGTTTGAAAATCGGAACCTGAACATAGGGAAAAGAAATATAAAATGTGCCAAAATCACCCTGGAAAAGTTTGAAATACCAATTATAGCCGAGGATACCGGCAAAAATTATGGACGTACAGTAACTCTTGATACTTCTACTGGCGATATCCTAATAAGGACTATTTTGAGAAAAGATAAGATAATATAAAAGAATCAATTGGTTTCTATCGTTAATCGGTTTTTATTTTTATCTACATTTCCTTATTTATTATTACGTTTTACTTATTTTTACTTTCAATCTGTTCTTACTTTCATTCATATATTCTTTCGTTTGTTTTTACTTTTAATCTGTTCTTACATTTAGTTCTTTTTACTTTTTGACATTGTTGAAGTAATATTGAGAAATGCTTTTGGATTTTTAAAGTAAATTATTTTTTCAAACTGTTTTTTCAAACTGTTCATTTTTGAATTCACTTTCGTTTCTTCATCGTTTCTCTGAAAAATTATATATTTGATATAAATATTATAATTACATTATTAGTTCCATTAATAAAGCAAAAGAAAACAAAAGTAACATAAAACTTTAAATCTGTATCTGAGGCTAGATCTAAGGTAAAGTGACACTCTGAATATACTTGAGTACACTCTTAGTACAGTTTAAGTATACTTTGAGCAATACACTAAGTGTACTTCAGGTTAATACTACGAGTACACTTGAAGTATACATTGAGCCTATCCCAAAAGTCATTTCGTTCTTAATCATCAAGAATTTTCAGGATTGTTTTCATGATCAGAAACTTGATTGATTGTTCGGAATACAGGATTCAGAGAAGCAATTTTGAGTTTTGGGATCAGCTCATTAAGTATACATTAAGTACGCTTTAGATAATACTCTGAGCACTACTTCAAAATTCTTTGAGTAACCCTTGAGTAAATACTATATTCTCAGTCATCTGTAAGATATCTGAAAAGTTATAAAAGCTTATAGAAGACGAGAAAACAGGGAAACCAAACCTGACAACTCGCGAACTAGTTTCAAGATAGCAATAACTAAGCAAATGGGAGATTTTTATGGAAATCAACGGAGTAGAAATCGAAGATACATATGCAGAAGCGTTTCCGATCAAAATTGCACGGGTACTCATAACAGCTGCTACCAAGCGCTGGGCCCTTGTGGCAGCTACTGAAGCTACAGGCTTTGCAACATCCGTTATAATGTGTCCTGCTGAAGCCGGAATTGAGAAATTAGCAAGCCCCAGCGAGACTCCTGATGGCAGACCTGGAGTTTATGTCCAGATCTGCACTTTCAAGTACGAAGCTCTGGAAGAGCAGCTCCTTGAAAGAATTGGACAGTGTGTACTTACAGCCCCTACAACTGCAGTCTTTAATGGACTTCCTGAAGCTGAAAAACAGTTTAATGTAGGCTTTAAACTCAAGTTCTTCTCAGACGGCATGGAATCCGAAACCCAAATTGCAGGCCGCAAGGTATTTAAGATGCCAATTATGGAAGGAGACTTCCTGGCCGAAGAAAATATAGGAGCTATAGCTGGAATTGCAGGCGGAAACTTCTTCATCTTCGGAGACTCCCAGATGACCGCCCTGACCGCAGCCGAAGCTGCTGTTGATGCAATTGCAGAACTTGAAGGTACAATTACCCCCTTCCCTGGTGGCATTGTAGCCAGCGGATCTAAATCCGGAGCAAACAAATACAAGTTCCTGAAAGCTACTGCTAACGAGAGATTCTGCCCTTCCATAAAGGATAAGGTTGAAAACACTGAAATCCCGGCAGATGTCAATGCTGTTTATGAAATTGTTATTAACGGGCTTGATGAAGAAAACATAAAAGCTGCCATGAAAGCAGGAATTAAAGCCGCTGTAACTGTTCCGGGCGTTAAGAAAATATCAGCAGGAAACTATGGCGGAAAGCTTGGTAAATATCAGTTTAAACTTCACGAACTCTTCTGAACTCTAAAACCTTTTCCTTTTTTACTTTCTTCTCTATTCTTTTTTATTCTCATTTTTAGCCCTTATGTAAGGATAATCATATAATATCGGATAGAATATAAAGAAAAATAAAAGGTTGACTATTCTGGATAATTTTTAATACCGAGTTCATCCCAAAACTTAAAATTTACTTCTTGAGCCCTTTATTTGAATAATCAATCAAACTCATGATCATGAAAACAATTCTGAGAATTTAAAAACAATTCTGAGAATTTCCAACGATTAAGAGTAAAATGGCTTTTTGGACAGCTCTCTATATAAATAGCATAATAATGTTATTCGATCTGTTTTAGTGCTCTCAAGAACACCAATTGATTACATATAATTTTATAAAGATGTTTATAAATATCAGGAGTACTAGACCCAATGGCCCCAGGGAAATACGAAGAAAAAGATTCCAAAAAGTATGG
>NZ_LZPK01000097.1:0-2446 GCF_001729375.1 Methanosarcina sp. A14
CAGTACAGCTATAAACGTTAGAAGCCGCAATGAGAAAATTTATGTAGTCAATGTCGGTACACTTAGGTGGATTTATGTCCATAACTCCGTACGTTTTTAGAGAAACACTAAGCCATAAGTATATTTATAAAGATATCAAGTTTTCGGCATTTTAACTGCGTAAGTCCTAAGAACAAGAAACTTCAGAGATGATTTAAAAATTAAGCTAAAAACACAGAAATAAGTTCTGTAGAGACTTCAACGTGGATTAAAATATGACTTATATATACTGTTGTAAAGAGGCTTTGTTCTAATTTGCTGTCAATTTCAATCCAAATCTTCCTCTATTATTGAAACGGGCTCTAGATTAAAGTTTGATATAGGACTCGTTTGGTTTCAAAAATTTCATAAGTGGTAATTTTACAGATGAACTGAAGCACTGTTTAGGAGAAAACGGTAAATGTCCGATAAATTAGATCTCTCAATCGTAGTCCCGGTTTTCAATGAAGGAGAAAACGTAGGGGAATTATATAACCAATTGAATGTAGTTCTTTCAAGATTGGGAAAAACATCTGAGATCATTTTCGTAGATGATGGATCTATGGATGACACTTTTAAGAAGTTAAAAGCGATCAAAGATAGCAAAATTAAGATTGTAAGATTCCAGAGGAACTATGGAAAGGCTGCGGCTCTTTCCTGCGGGTTCAAGAAATCACGGGGAAATTTTGTTATTACCTTGGATGGAGACCTGCAGGACGATCCCAAAGAAATCCCTAGATTTCTTGAAAAATTAGAAGAATATGATATGGTTTCAGGCTGGAAGAGTAAAAGGCACGATCCTGTTTCAAAAACCCTTCCCTCAAAATTATTTAATGCTTTGACTCGATATATCACAGGAGTCAAAATTCATGACTTCAACTGTGGATTCAAAGGTTATAGAAACTATGTCGTAAAGAACGTAAGATTATATGGAGAATTCCATCGCTATATTCCAGCTCTAGCACACTGGAAAGGATACACTGTCGGAGAAATTGAAGTCGAACACCATCCTAGAATTCATGGAAAATCAAAATATGGAGTTGAAAGGCTACTTAAAGGCTTTCTGGATCTGATCACAGTAACATTTTTGAATCTATACAAGAAAAGACCCCTTCACATCTTTGGAGGTATCGGCTTCTTACTAATATTCTCAGCAATAATTATAAACCTGCACCTTGTTTCTTTATGGCTCATGGGTATCAAGATCGGAGACAGGCCTCTGCTGATGTTGAGTATATTAATCACGGTTCTTGGAGCTCAATTTATATCCCTTGGCCTGATAGGAGAACTGATCACAAACTCCAGAAATAACGATGATTATATTATAAAGTACGATAGCTATGAACTGGAAAACGATAGGTAAAACTGTAGTCAGTTTGGGGCTAATGTTTTACCTTATAGCCAAACTTGACCTGAGGACAATCTACCAGACCTTTACCCAGACAAATCTGGAATTGCTTTCTCTCTCGTTACCTTTTATTGCTCTGATGTACCTGATAAAAGCGATAAAATGGAAGTCTCTACTCGATTGTATAAATGTTCAAATCCCTGTAAAAAGATCACTTGAAATAATTTTAATGGGTAACTTTTATGGCGCTCTTACTCCGGGCAGGGCAGGAGAAGTTTCAAGAGCTTTTTACTTAGATACTGAGAACTCCAGAAGCATACCTACCGTAGTAATGGACAGAGTCATAGACATGGTCTGTCTTCTGGTTTTAAGTGTACTATCTATAGCTTTCTTTTTTAAAGATAAAAATTTAATATATATAATGACGCCAATGATAATGATTTTTATCGCTGGTATTTTCGTTATCACAAATGAAAAGATTGTAAATCTTATTTTCGGGATATTTTCGAAAAGAAGTGAATTTAAAGAAAATTATATTAAAACAATAAAACAAATCACCGGAAATAAAAAAGCTATTTTTTCTGTTTCTGCATTAACTCTTGGGTATTACTTGCTGAATTTATTGGTATACTGGATAGTTATAAAATCCTTAAATCCCGCATTAAACAGCTTACTTACCTTTTCTCTCCCAATAGTAGTAGTTCTGGGTAATTTTCCAATTTCTATATCAGGATTTGGAGTTAGAGAGTTTGTAAGCGTTACAATATTCAAGTTATTGAATGAAAGTTCTGCATATGGATTTTCCTGCTCTATAGTTCTATATTTCTTGACTACACTATTACCAGCAATATTTGGATTCATACTTACTTTAAGAAAAAAACCTTAAAATTTCAAGGCAGGTCGAATTGTTATAAAAAGGACATTGGGAATGGATATTAAGAGCGGATATTAAGAATGGATATTGAAAAAGGACATCGAGAACGGACATCAAGAAAGGATATTGAAAACGGACATCAAGAAAGGATATTGAAAACGGTTATTGAAAACGGTTATTGAAAACAGTTATTGAAAACGGTTATT
>NZ_LZPK01000098.1:0-9248 GCF_001729375.1 Methanosarcina sp. A14
GGAGCATTAGCTATGTCTGGATAACATCTAGCAGCTTCAGTACAGCTAAAAACTTTAGAAGCCGCAATGAGATATTTAATGTAGTCAATGTCGGTACACTTAGGTGGATTTATGTCCATAACTCCGTACGTTTTTAGAGAAACACTAAGCCATAAGTATATTTATAAAGATATCAAGTTTTCGGCATTTTAACTGCGTAAGTCCTAAATCGTGTTTTTATTAGTTAAAGCTGATGTTATTCTGCAGGCATGACAGATCCAAGATTGGGAATCAATACAATTTTAAGAATCAAACCCTGAAAAACAGAAAATATTTTCTTGGTATCACACTGTCTATTTTAATTTATATTCATTTCATTCAGACTTGATATTACCAAACTTCCACAATGGATTTTTTTCCGCATTGTTTTCGGTTTTTCCTTTCATATTAAGAAAATTAATTCATAAGGTCATGTTTTAATAGTATGACCCTATCAGGGGACATAGTCTATGAACTCATAAATAATCACAATCATAAAAAGCAATAACAAGCAGGAGTAAAAAGGAAGTGACGGTATGACGGAAAGACAGGTTGAAAGCGTACTTATAGAGATCCCGAAAGGAAGCCGGAATAAATATGAATACGATAAAGAGAAAAAAGTGATTAAATACGACCGAATGCTTTTTTCTTCAATGGTATATCCCTCAGACTATGGTTTTTTCCCAAACACCCTGGCCCTTGACGGTGATCCTTTAGATGCCATGGTTTTAACCTGGGAACCTACATTTCCGGGATGTATAATAGATGTACATCTTGTGGCACTATTTGACATGGAAGATGATAAAGGAAGAGATCAAAAAATACTCTGTGTTCCAAAGAATGACCCTATGTGGAATTATATTGAGACAGTTGAGCAGGTTCCACCTCATCTATTTAAGGAGATTACTAACTTTTTCCAAACTTATAAAAATTTAGAAGAAAAACGCGTGAAGGTTATCGGTTGGAAAGACCTCGAAACAGCAGTCACTATACTTCAGGAAGCTAAAGATCGATATATCGAACAAAAGAAATAAGAACAAAAGAAATAAAATCATCAGTGAGGGCTTAAGCTCTATAATTTGTCCAGCTAAGTGACCCTTAAAAATTTATTGCTTTTATAGTCTTGCCTATGCCCGGAGACAGATCTTCCTCATTGAGCTTGGTAAAGTCCCACTCTGATTCAACTACCTCAGCTCCTCTGTCTTTTTGACCACTCTATCCGTCGATCATGAGCCATTTTCAGCAGGAAATCTTCTGCGGCTTCAGATAAATTACAGTATTCATGCCAAAGCCATCCGCATGGTTGCTCTGGCACTACAATTATTCCTTTTTTATCCGCAACACCCTGAAGGATTATCTGTGCGGCTTCTTCAGCTGGAATTGCATCTTCAGGGGCTTTTATCTCTTCATGAACTGGACCCAGTATAGGCTTTTTCCAGATCCGTGAAACGACAGCTGCGGGACATGTAACTGAAAAATGAATGCCTTCTTCAGCAAATTCGTACCGCATGCTTTCACTCATCCCAACAACTGCATACTTGGTAGCGCAATAAAGAGACTGGAATGGGAAAGGTATCAGTCCTGCAAGTGAAGCCGTGTTAACAATATGCCCTCCACCCTGAAGACGCATAAATGGCAACGCGGCATTAATTCCGTATATAACGCTCCAGAGATTGACATCAATAATAGATCGCCAGTGTTCAAGCGTAGCGTCAACAGTCGGCATCGTACCTCCAATTCCCGCATTATTAAATAGAAAGTCAATTCTACCTTCCGCGGCAACCGTATCCTGAATAGCTTTATCCACCTCCGGCTGTTTTGTCACATCAACAAGCAGAATTCGAATCTGTTCGGCATATGAATCAAGAGTCTTAGCCGCTGATTCCAGACTTTCCGCATTTCGACCAGCCATGAAGACTATTGCTCCCTTTTTCAGAAGCTCTTCACTTATCGCATACCCGATTCCGGAATTTGCACCGGTTACCAGACAATATTTATCCTTGAAATATTCATCATTCCCCACTTTCATTCCCCATTCTACTTTTCACGTTTCTCTTTCGATTGATTCTTTTTGACTTACTTTACTTTATATGAGGGTTAAGACTCACACTGCCTAATTATCGCCAGAGTAGCTACTACATAGGCAACAGGCCCTGTATAAATCCCCTTGAACAGTGCCACTCTGTTTACAGAAAGCTCCGTGATGTCGAATAAAAAGAACATGGAAATGGTTAAAGTCACCATGACCAATACGGTACAGATGAACAGCACCGTGCCCAGTAATACCCCTCTCCTCGGCAACCTTGACAGTATCGGCCCGGGCTGGGGCAGGTTTTCATCTTTGAATCGGCCAGCACGAAGTTGACGATTAATATCAGCTGCCGAGAAGACCGCCACAAGCCAGGTCATCACGATTGAAGTGATTATCGTATCAACCACAATTCCGGATAAGGCAACGGTATCCACGTTCCTGTTGATGAAAAATGCCAGGAGAGGGTTTACCACCATGTTAATCAGGGCGGCTGCCAGGGCCTGTTTCTGGATATACGAATCTATCGAATCCAAGAATCACCATACCTCCGCCCCGCCGTCAAAGTGAGCAGTGAAGACCTTGCCTGGATCCTCTGTCTCCTCTACATTGGGGATCCTGCGTGCTTCCAGGCTCCCATATCCCGCAGGGACATACAGTGTGAAGCCGAGAGGATCTGCGCCCTCATAGACAGCCTTAAAGTAGTTTTTAATAGAAGCTGGATCGCTGACCAATTGATTTGTGCTTCCGGTATAGGCTCCTCCATTTCGAGTTTTATCTGCATACTGGAATGCTGTGCCGTATAGAGATTGGAAGTTGATAGTCTCAGGTGACTGGGAACCATAGATACTGTTAGTGAGCTTGATATGGGTAGCCAGCTGCCAGCTAGGCCATATGCCTTTGCCCCAGATCATTCCCGGAACGAAGGGGTCTTCACCACCCTCTTCCCGTGACATCTCAAAGGCCAGGGTTGCCGTCCACACGAGCGCATGCTCCTGCGCAAAATCATGCCCTCCAGGGTTCCAGTTTTTATTTGTGGGCTTGAGGCTGATTTCGGCAATAGTATAGAAATTCCCTCTGAGCTGGCCGTATTCTTCTGTTGCCATAATATCAAAGTAGTGGCTCATCATTCTGAAAAACGGAATCCAGATTCCTTTCCGCCCGTTTTCGTCGTAATCTATTATCCCGTCATTATTCTCATCGAAGCCGTCCATGAATTCCTTTAAAAGTGAGGAGCCGGTCAGCTTATCGTGAGCCTCTGCATAACTCAGCAGAGTCTTCTGCATGTCCCATAGCATGCATGAAGGGTTATAATACATCGTTTTCGTCATTAGCTCAAGGAATTTCTTGTCCTCTATCCTTCCCAGGTGACCCTCCAGGGAAGCCAGTGGTGTCTCTGTAAGGGCGTCCCAGCCGACGACATAGTATTTCTGCTGCCCCACACCTCTCGCTTCAGCATAATGGTACAGGTTGTACCTGAAAAGAGGTGAATCGAGGTCTTCCTCGGTTGCGATATTTTTTCCGTCAATTATTGCTACGGGTACGTGGTGTACAAACTCTGTGGGCCAGCCGTTTTCATCCTTGAGCTTCAATGCTTCACGCATAGGTACCGTTTTGAAACAGTATCTGGCGCAGAGGAGGTCGATAGCCACACAGTCCAGGGACGCCCAGACGTAACCTTCAGGAATTTTAACAGATGTTCCATTCCCTTCGTGGTTGATATTAATCATATCTATTCCGTCAATTACATGCACCATGAATATGTTCTGTGCCTGTACTGCCCTGATAACGTCCACCTGAGTCCCTGGCATTCCTGCGGTTTTTGTTGTGATGTATTCTCCTTTCTCATCTCTTACAGGCAGGTTGGTATCGTCATCCATCTTTACTACCCAGGGCATATGCGGTAGCCCACCTTTGAAAGATGGGAATCTGGACGGGCACGCATATTTCCATTTCATATCACCACTGCCAGGATCGCAGGGAGCCTGCGTGGGGTAAAGGCCGATACCAAGGTTCTTGGTAGCATTTGTGAGAAGGTCCTGAGCATGGATCTTCATCTTTGGGACATTAATAAGGATGCACCCGGGATAGTCTTTCAAGTCGTTACTGTCCCCCGGCTCCCCACCGACTATCACCTTGTGCAGTGTGATCTCTTTATAGTTATCCCCCTCCGGGACTGCGACTGTCCTGCCCCTTGAAGTGTCTTCGTCAAGTTTGTTCAGGTCATAGACCATCAGCCGGTTTCCGGCTTTTCCTGGCGGGAAGAACCTTCCGGCAACGCTGTCCTCGTAGCCTCTCATAGGGTCGTCTTCATGGGATGAAGGGTGTCGTTCGGAAAGGTACTTGCGGACAAAGAAAAAACCCCACCCTCCGTAGAAATCCTCACTCTTTCCTTCAAAAAGGGCTTCTGTGGCGATGTCCTTTCCGGAGGCTAACCTGAGAGAGATTGTCAACCCCAGGACAGCAGTTGAAGCCTCCCCAAGAGCCATCTGATGATAGTGTATGTCAAGCCTGTCATGGAACCACCTCATCAGGGCGGCTATCAGAGACCAATCGGTACAGATGGGAGCCCCCAGACCTTCGCCATGTGTCCCTGCGTCAATAGCGGTTGGGTTTACCAGGTTAGGCTTGAATAACAATTTTTTTCCGTCCTGTATCTGCGATTTCACCTTGCTGGCGAACCCCGTCTCTCGGTCCAGCCCACCCAGAGAATGATCAAGATTGGCGTAAATATAATCGATTCTTTCAACTATCTCCGCCCAGGCTGCGGTATTATTCTCATCTATTACTTTCTGGAGCAAAACCGGAATTCCGGCATAGGTCTTTGAGACATCCATCCTGCTGCCAGCGACCGGTGATCCTTCAGAATCGACTTTTCTCTTTCCAAGTTGCGAATCGACAACTGCACCTTTTGAAGTTTCTTCATTTATGACACTCATCTTTTCCCCCCACTCATGCAAAGTGGATAAAGTGGCATTAAACACTTCTCGATAACACGACAAAGATTTCTCAATAAAAAGGCAGATTCAAGGCCTTATGTTGACTATCGTGAGATCTCTTTTTTACTCCCTTTGACCTTTTTTACTGTATATCCGCGATATCCGGTTATTTTTTACATGTATTCTCAACGGAATTTAATATACCATATTATATGTAATATGGTATATTTTATGTCTTTTATGATATCCTAAAAATAATACTAAATGTTTTCATATTAGATATTTAATGCCTGAGCTAAACATCTCATCCAGTCAATTTCGAGAAATCGACTGGATGGCGGGAAGAGCGTATAATTTATTCCAGGCCAGTGTACCGGTCCGTTTTAATGGAAAACGTGGCCAGCTTGAAGGGAATTTTGTTCTGGTAATCTTGGAGAGTAAAACCGTGCCGATACTCAGGGGCAGGGAACAGATCGGCATGCCAAAAATCGATGTCGATATCGAGGATCTGCATATCATTCGGCCGAACTACTACACCAGCGCCAGTACGAAGGAAACACATCTCTGCGTCTGGAAATGCTCGGGGCAAAGCCTGTTGATGGGGAAACACTGGCACAGATGCAGGCGTCTATGGCCACAATCAACGCCCTTGGATGGCGTTACATCCCAAAAGTCGACGTTCTCGGAGCGGACTTAAGCCAGCCCATCCTGTTTCCGCAGGGTGCCGAGGTTCATAGCACCTGGACAGGGAATGGCACTGTCAAATGGACACAATTGAGCTGGGAGCAGAACCCGGGACAGTGGCATATCATCAAGGCACCGGCAGAGCTGCCTATTTTCGAGATAGCTCCAGTCATCATGTCGAAAGGTATTGTCGTTTTGAAAACCAATAACTGGCGTGTTCTCAAATAACTGGAAATCGAATAACTGGAAATATACCTGCTACAATCTGCAGATTTTTTTTACTTTTTGCAGGATGACTCGTAAATAAAAACATTTTATGAGTATACCAGCATTCGAAGCTCCTGTGAAATATATAAAGAACCTTTCGGAATTCAAACATCATGTTTTAAAGTCCTCGATAAGTATTTAGTCATTAATTTAAGGTTCTTTAAGGTTTTATAAATAGAATAAAGCTTTTTTTCAAAATTAAATCTCTTTAAATCCTTTATTCCCGAAAGTAACTTTATATTTTTGCCAGCTCATTTAAGGACTGTCAGCGGATCAATAGTCTGAAGACAATCAAAAATACGGAAATAAATGTAATAATGGAAAACCCAGACAAGAAAACGTAAAACAACTGAAAAACCAGGCAAGAAACCCACTAAAATAAAGCAAGAAAATCACTGAAAAACCAGCAAGAAACCCACTAAATAAAGCAAGAAAATCACCGAAAAACCAACAAGAAAACAACTGAAATCAAGTAAGAAAATCACCGAAAAACCAGGCAAGAAAACCACTATAAAATCAGACAACAGAACAATTCAATACAAGATCACTAGCTCGAAAAACAGAACTAACGAAAAAAATAGAGATTGAAGTCAATAACGGAGTACGCTATGAAAGTAAAAACAAAAGTGTTAAACTCAATTTACCGTTTTACAGCGGTAATGATAGTATTATGCATTCTTCCTTTAGGCGCTTTTGCTTCGGAAAACAAACCTGTATTTACTCCTGGAGAGAACATAACTGAAGAAAATTTTACTGATGTCCGAGAGGAAATGCTTGATTCCATTAGCGAACAAATTTCTGAACTTCAGAGTTTCTATACTAATGTAAGCGAAGCTTCCAGTGCATCCGACCTTCAGGAAGTCCTGTCAAGTCAGAAATGTGCAGGCATACCTGATGGAATGAATATGGGACCTGATAGAATGAACCATGTTCTCTGTGGGATGCCTGGATTATTTGACATCACCAAGGTTGAGAACGTAACTGACGATAACTACACTGAGGTTCAGGCCGAGATGGTTAGTTCCCTTGGAAATATGACTGAAACACTTAACGATCAGCTGGACAACACGACTGATGAAAATATGACTGCGATGCTCAATGAACAAGTAACTGATCTTGACAACCTGTCCAGCGAAATAAGTTCAGCATCCAGTGCAGAAGAACTTCAAAATGTTGTATTCACCTATTTGCAAACCCAGGCTACCGACTCACTCAAAATGGAAATCGAACACCTTGAAGAGATGGCAAGTGAAAGTGGGAACACAACCGATGAGAATATGAGTGAGAGCCTTAGCATCAGGATCACAGAACTCAATGGTCTAATAGAAGATATCAACGGAGCAGAGTCACTCGAAGACCTTATGGAAATCATGTCCTCTGCTCAGGGAATGCCTGGAATGGGATCTGGAGGTCCGATGCATTAATAAGGCGAAAAGCGACTTCCCAATGAATTTTTGGAAGGACGCTTGAAAACAGCTCCAAGAACAACACTGAAGCTTAAACTTATACATATTTGATGGATCGATTCAATTAAGATGAAATTGATACGAATCGGAGACCGAAGATTAAAAAGGAGATGATATGCAGATCTCTACCTTCCTCTTTCGAAGCAACCTACGTTAAATCCCAAAATAGTCAAGGAGATGATATGAAGGATCTCTATAACATACTAAATACCGTACTACTAAATACCGTACTACTAAATACCATACTACTAAATACCATACTACTAAATACCATACTACTAAATACCATACTACTAAATACCATACTACTAAATAACATAGGCAAATTTCAAAAAATTACACCTAAATTTTGCAGTATTGTTGAATGTAAATTATACCTCCGTCATATGGTTCAGCCAAACATATGAAAAAAATTTCTGAGGGACTATTAAAAAGCATGATGGCTGAACCCCTCCATCAATGAAAGTTTTGCGATGACTTCTAAATCCTTTTTGTATTTTTAGTAATCGATAATTACAAAATGTTATTGAAAAATTTGGCATCTTTAAATTGACGGACTGGAACACAATATTCCTTGTATTAACAATAGTAATACATGGCGTCATCAGTGAGGACTCGGTCAAGCTATTCAATACAGCCGATTAGTAGAGGTAGGTTATGATTTTGATCCCAGGTCATTTGAGGATGTACTTACCAAGCCTGAATGCGATAGTTGTCGTGTAATCCCAGTGTTCCTGCGGGCTTTTTGGCAAGTTCTTCCTTCAGTAAGGCTGCCTCGATAACGAAATATATCTAAAGAAATTATTATTCTATAATAAGTAATACAGAGACTTAATTATACAGTCATGTTTATATAAATAAATCTTTATATTACTACTTGAATTCTATAAATTATTCTTGCAAGAAGAATTTTAAGCCATTTTTGAGCCAGGTAAGACATTAAATAAAGCAATAATGTTGAGAAGAGAGTCTTTTGACTTTACACCTGATTATCAAAGAATAACATGAGAAGCGGCAACAGAATTTCTGGTATTGATATTATTGGAAACGTACAGTGGGGAATACATTTCTGCCAGTTCTACAGGACAAAAGAAGATTTGATGGATATACTTGTTCCTTATTTCAAAGCAGGGCTTGAAAATAATGAGTACTGTTTATGGGCCATATCAGAACCTGTAGATGAAGAAGAAGCAAAAGAAGCTTTGAAAGTGGTTATTCCTGATATTGGCGCTTATTTAGAAAACGGGCAAATCGACATTGTTCCCTATTCTTGCTGGCATGTAGAAGAAGATGTTTTAGATCCACAAACAGTATTTAACTACTTGACTGAAAAAACCAGTAAGGCTCTCGCTAGTGGATACGATGGTTTGAGGTATAGTGGAAACAGTTTTTCTGGTCACGAAAAATTACTGGACTCTGCTATAGGCAAGTATTCAATGATGGTTCTTTGCACTTATCCAATTGACAAATACAGTGCAGTTGAAATTCTTGACATTATCACAAATCACCAGTTTGCTTTGACTAAAAAAGAAGATAAGTGGGAGCAGATAGAATATTCCTGTCAGAAAAATACTAAGGAATGCAGGCAGGTTGAGGACGCGCTGAGTGCGAGTGAAGAGCGTTTTTGTACTCTGGTGACGGCAAGTTCAGAAATGGTATATCGCGTGAGCCCGGACTGGAGCGAGATGCGTTATCTTTTAGGAGTTACGCAGTTGGCTCCTAGCATATTGTTTTTTCCAAACTTTCAAATATTTGAATTAATTTAACGTGTATTGGGGATTCCTTAAGTATTCTGTCACTGCCACTCTTCTAATTTTCATAGCACTTTCAAACCTGGATATTCCA
>NZ_LZPK01000099.1:0-3646 GCF_001729375.1 Methanosarcina sp. A14
GGAGCATTAGCTATGTCTGGATAACATCTAGCAGCTTCAGTACAGCTAAAAACTTTAGAAGCCGCAATGAGATATTTAATGTAGTCAATGTCGGTACACTTAGGTGGATTTATGTCCATAACTCCGTACGTTTTTAGAGAAACACTAAGCCATAAGTATATTTATAAAGATATCAAGTTTTCGGCATTTTAACTGCGTAAGTCCTAAACATATGAAATCAGGATCGACGGAAAGGCAAGTGGTTCTAATGTCAAACTCAAGATAACAGCCACGCAAGAGATAGAGGTAGATTCTGATGGAAGTATCAGCTACCTATATAGTACTAAGTCTATACCGGCAGGCGATTTTGAAGTAAATGTTGGAGACACTGCAAAACAGGTAGAATTACAGTCTGAAGAAAACCTCTCTTCGGAACAGAACTTGACTGAAGAACAAAATAACGAAAACCTGACTTCGGAAACAAACTCTTCGGAACAGAACTTGACTGAAGAACAAAATAATGGAAGTTCTGAAGATACATCCCAGAAAGAGCTGAAAACATCTGGTGGAAATTCTCAAAGAGCGAGCTTGATATCCAGCTCGGAGAATTCTACTGGAGACAATATCACTAATATTTCTTCAGTGACAAACAAAATATCTTCGCTTATGAGAATTAAGTCCATTCTCGAAACTCCAAAATCATTCATAGCCGAAGATATCAAGCCATACATCCAGGCAAACTCATTATCAGAAGTCTTAAGAAATCCTCCAAAACTTCCCTCTTTCCTGTTAGGCTTTGCAGGAACCCTGCTGATAGGGCTTGTGATACTGATGAAAAAGAAAAAGTGATAAATTAAATAGAAGACTAGACTGGAAAATTTCCATTCAGCCTTAACAAAAACAGAAAATCTTGAAAAAAAGATTATGAGAAAGGATGTAGAAGCCTACAATCCTTTCTCTTTACAGCTGAATGCAAAAACCTGTATACTGAATACGTTTTTCTGCAAACAGTCAGAATACTAAAAAGAAAAATATATAAACTAGTTTTATTATTTGTCTTTATATCTGTCGAGAATTTTTATAATTAGTCTAGATGTAAAGAAAAATAGACCTATAATATAGCTATTCAATGAACAATAGCCTTTCTAATCAAGAAAAGATTAAGAGGAGAGGTTGGAGAAATTGCTTTCTGAAGAAATTAAGTTAATAAAGCCCGTTTTTACATTTATCAAAAATCCGAAGAATAAGGAAAGTTTGAGACTCCTGTTCTTGCTTCCTATTTTCCTATTCCTGATTATGTCTCCCGGAGCAGCTGCATCAAGCAACTGGGAACTTACCCCTCAAAATCCAGTTGTTGGGGATACAATAGAGATAAAAGGAACCGGTTTTGAGGGAGATACTGTGGAAGTGCAGGTGGCTTTCGAAAAAAAAGTAGAGGTTCAGGATGGGGAATACGCGTACCAACTTGAAGATGTAGTAATCCCCTCTGGTTCTGACAACAGTTTTGTCGTGAAGGCTATAGGGGCCGATGACTTGAATGTGAGAGCAAAGATGCTCCTATGGTTAACTAAAAGTGCAGAGGCAAAAGACGGTACTGCCACCGTTTTCCAGGCACATGTTCCTTCAGGAACATATAAGATAAGAATTGACGGAAAGGCAAGTGGTTCTAGTGTCAAACTCAGGATAACAGCCGTGCAAAAAATAGAGGTTGATTCTGATGGAAGTATCAGCTATCAATATAATACCAAGTCTATACCGGCAGGCAATTTTGAAGTAAAAGTTGATGGCATTACAAAGAAGATAGAATTACAGCCATCAGAAAGCCTCTCTTCAGAAACAAACTCCTCGGAACAGAACTCAAGTGAGGAAGACGTAGGGGGAATAACCGAGAAAATAAAAGAAGAAATAGATAATGGAAAAAACATTTCCAGTGAAGAAAAGAAATTTGCCGATGATTTCAAAGACCTGAAATCGCAGAAGATATGGATAGCAGGAATCTTAGCCGTATTAATATTATTTGTGGTTTATTTAGGGAGGAAAAAGTCATAATAATATACTGAGGGGTTTAAAATACATTTGTTTTTAGAATCCTTTGAAGACGATTTCGATAAACTATAAATACATATTAATAGTAGACATGTCTTGTAGATAAAATATATGAATATGAATTAATTTAATTAAAAAAGAAATTCGCGGATGAAAGCTTAATAATTAATGAAGTAGATAATATACAAAACTAAAGAATATATAGCAAAAGTCCGGGATAAAACAATAAATACTAATTTAGGGGTGTAACGATTGAAGAAAAAAATAGGAACAAATGGAATAGATATGAGGAAATGTAAATTAACCTTCGCGGCTCTAATCTGCATTTTCGCACTTATTTCAGTATCAGCCGCAGTTTCCGAAAAAGGACTCTGGATTGCATCTATCGAGAAAAACGGAGATAGCGTCGTCTTTGCAGACCATGATGATAGCCAGGACGAGGGAGGATGGATTCAACTCAGCGGAGGACAAGAAATCCAGCTTCCAGAACCACTTAGCTTTATCTACAATGGAACCAACTGTGTTGAAAAAGCAGGAACTGTGGTTAAACTAAACAAGGATAGTAACACGGAAGTGAACTATACATACCCATACTCCACACATCCATTTTATACTGATGGCCAGAAAGTAACAATGACCTATAATGGTCCTTCAGCTTTTAAGAATCAGAAAGTGAATGTTTACCTTGTCAATGGGTCTAGTGTGAGTTCCGTCAAAAAAGCCATTGTTCTTGCGGGTAACGAAAGCATAAACCTGGGACAAATTTTCGGAGAAGGTACGGATAATTCTTACATCAAATTATGCGCGACTCTGGACAAGAAAGGAGACCTGCTTAAACCAATTACCTTCTACTCCCTTAAGCCCGGGAGTTACGGCATCATTGTAACACTTGCGGATGACGAAGACAAAGAGAACACCAGCATGGAAAAGAAAGTTCTTTCAGCAACTGGCTTTGAAGTAGTTAACTATGAACTGAAAACAAAGGCAGACAACAATATGAAGGAAGGCGACAACCTTGATGTTACAATGAGCCTGAAAAAAGCACCTGCTGATGGAAAGTTTACATACGGTGCCCTGCTGATAAATGAAGAGGCTTATAAAGCTGAAATAAACGTCAGCAGCAATGGGACAATAGACGGGACCAATGTTTCCGTTAACGATATAGACCTCAGGGATCTGGGCATAAGCTCCACAAACAAAAGTGAACTTACAAACGCAGTCCAGACTCTTATTGGAGAAGGCAACGGTACGATAAGTATAAGCGATGAAAACCAGAACACCCTTTCCCTTACAACCTTTGACCTCCAGCCAGGGAACTACCTCCTCTTTACAGGTGCCTATGAACCTGGCAAAGGCCTTGTAGGCATAGACCAGGATAAACTGACAATAAGTACAAAAGGAACCTCACCGATATAATCGGGTCAGGACTCAGAAGCTGACAGATATCCCGGACTCTCCAAAAACAGATTTTGAGCCGGACTGATCAGTGTCGGAACAAAAGATTAAAACAAAAAGCTAAAACTCTAAAAAACGGTAAAAAGATAGAATAGAGTTAAGGCTTAAAAAGGTGGATTTCTTTATGAAACCACCTTTTTTTTGATTTTTCACTTTGATGTTTCAT
>NZ_LZPK01000100.1:0-3084 GCF_001729375.1 Methanosarcina sp. A14
AGCTAATTTGAGATTCTCTTCTAGAAAACGAACAACCTTAAAATATGTTCAATAATTAGATACCCGAGAGTTTAATGTTCAGAATTTTCACTATTCAGGACCGGTTTGAGTTTCGATGAATCTTAAAACGGGATACCATACGACTGCGAAGCAGGCGGCTAAGACCGAAAAGAAGTATGATTATTGACTGACACATTAAATTAAAAACAAAAGATTAATCAGGTAATTTGTATCTATTCAGGTTAATGGAGGCATATCTTCAATCGCAGTATCAAGTGAACCTATAACAGGCATGTTATTCTTAACTAGTGTGGATATGTATACCCTTATCTACAAAACACATCTGCCCATGTATCCTTCTAAAATTTTCCGATATCTTTTGTTGAATTGTTATCATCCTGAGGTCTCTTTCTGCCTGGTTGTTGCTAAAAGGAACTCTCAGATACGTATCAAATCTCAAGAATTTATAGCAAACCTCAAGATTGTTTCTCATGCTTTGCAAGTCTATCGAGAAGATTTTTTGCCTTGATCTGTGCTTGTATTCCTCTTTTAACCACACATCGTCTTTAGGTATTTCAGATGGAGGATTATTCTGTTTTATCCTGAAATAATTTAGGGATAAAACAACCACGTTCCATCCAGAGCAATCCAAATTGTCTACTCGAATCCAGATCTTGCAGCCTTGAGCCAGTAAATCATTACAGACTAAATTCCAAAAGGAAGAGGATGCGAAGAATTGCTGGCATCTCAGCGATTGGTTCTCAAATATAACTAAAAAGAGATGTCCTCATTTTGTCAAAATAAGTCAATGACCCACACTTTGCTTTATCAAGCTCACTATTATTGACAAATTTGATACTGTCAAGTCTACAGGTGCTAAGGAATTTTTCCAGAGAGGGTTGAGCCTATAAAATGTCCAGCACCCGTCAACTTGACAGAACCCGAAAACGCAAGGAAAGCAAGGATGTATATCACTAAATTACCTATATGGATAATGGCGTTCAGTCTATATTTACAAAGTACATAGAGTACATAGATACCTTGTGCTTTTGCGTGTTATTTCCTTTATTATTATATCGGTGGCACTCCCAGAGGTAATTCACTCACGAAGAAAATCATGTCAACCAGATGCAGGAAGAGTGCGAAAAAATTATTGAGGCAGCAAGAATATCACGGTAAATCCAATATAGAGAGCAGGTCCTGCAATGTGATCACTCTTTTTTGCATCTGTTTCGTTATCTGTTTCATTTTTCTAACAGCTACAGATGGCACCAGTTACCTCTAGTGTTTAAACAAATTAATGTCAATCGAATTTCCCATAGCAACATAACCAGCAGCGTTTGGATGGCACCCGTCTCCAGAATCGTATTCTTGTCTCAGATTGTCATGACCATCATTCAGCACAGAGTTGAAATCTATCACTTTATAGCTCTGTACATTTGAATATGATATAATCCACTTGTTCAGGTTCTTTGTTTTTATTTTCAAATTCTGTGGAACATAAGTCATTGGCGTAATTGAGCAAAGTACCGGTGTAATTCCATTTTGTGTGGAATTCTTGCACATTGCAGCCAGATCATCTTCAATAACCTGTTCAGGCTGTCCAAGAAGAAGATCATTGAGTCCGCCCATTATTATAACAAAATTCGGATGGTGTGATATTACATCTCTATCAAACCTGGCTAGCATCTCGTAAGTCTGATCTCCGCACTCACCAGTATTGTGTATTACTGCTCCAGACAATCGCGATCGCAATATTGCAGGATATGAAGTTCCGTTCCCACAAAAACCGTATGTGATGGAATCACCCATGCACACTATAGATATTTTATTATTATTATTATTATTATTATTATTATTATTATAATTAGTAGTAGTAGTATTTAGTGTACCATTTACGACGTCTGCACAACCAGAAAGGAATATAGATGACACAAACATGAGGATTGTTATAATTTTCAGTGTATTCATAAATTTCCTCTGATATTCGACTATTTCCTCTGATATTCGACTATTTCCTCTGATATTCGACTCGTCAAATCTGGATTAGCTACAAAGCTTCTTCTATCTTCTCAGGGCTGATGAACGTATCTTCACACAACCTCATATGCATTGTTCGAACAAGATGTGCCATGCGTTAAGCTTGCTTCATCGGCTTCAATAACGCTATACAGTGAGTATTAATGGAAAATAGATATACAGTGTCAGGGTACCAGAAAAATCCTGAAACCCTCTACACCTCTATGTTAAGGATTTTAGGATTCTTACTGTGAAACGCACGATAGGAGATGGGCGAAGGAAACATAGGTTACCACGGAACAAAACACTCACGATTATGCTTAATACAGTCGACACGCACGCACTGACAATCGCAAAATCTCAGGCACTCACAAAATATCAGGTGAAAGCAATAGACAAGATATCCAAGAATCAAGCACCAGAACCGCACATGAATTTAACCGACCTGCTTAAAATTCCACAATGCAAACCCAATATCAGAGCCTGAAGTAATGGTTCAAGAGCCTGAGATTGCCGGTAAAGATAATGTCCGGAAGCCTGATTCTAGATCCCAGCCATTCTCGGTCATGGAATAAAATAGATTATGACGTCATAAGCTATAGGTGCCCTAATTTTGATCTCGATCGCTGGAGTTGATGCCAAGGTATGAGGAAGGCAGCAAAAAAATTGAGGTAGGATGAAACTTGTCATAAGTTTTCACCCGTCCTCTTATCTCTTACTTAGTCTCACATCGGCGGACATCATAAAAAGTTCCCCACTCCTTTTATGCTTGACTTTTTATTTGCTTTCAGAATATATGCCTGGTCTTGTATTTGTTGTCACTTTTATGTAGTTTTTCTTCGTTGTAGTACTGCTGCCTGCAACGTTGACCACTGTAAGTGTAACCTTATAGCTTCCTCCCTGCACATACTGATGTTCTGGATTCTGTTCTCTGGAAGTTGTTCCATCTCCAAAACTCCATTTCCATGCAGTAGGAACTCCTGTACTGTTGTCAGTAAAGGTAACATTTAACGGAGCTTTCCCAGAGGTTGGAGTTGCAGAGAAATCAGCAACTGGTTTTGTTAC
>NZ_LZPK01000101.1:0-15181 GCF_001729375.1 Methanosarcina sp. A14
AAAAAATAATTCTCAAAGAGATAATTCTCAAAGAGATAAATCTCAAAGAGATAATTCTCAAAAAGATAATTCTCAAAAAGATAATTCTCAAAGATATGATCTATCATACCTTTTCATGAGGGAAATCGAATGGATTGTAATACTCCAAACAAAAAACTTTCGACCCCAATCAAAGCTGCAAAGATCACCACCGGTATGAGTGTTGATGATCTTGTCAGGGAATACAAAGGCTGCGCCTTTGGAGCAGGCAGGCTGGCTGAGGCCGTAGAAATCTATTATGAAATGCTTGCTTCCGAAAAAACTACGAAATTTTTCGGGCTTGCAGGTGCCATGACTCCCGCAGGCATGAGAAACATTGTTGCGGATTTAATACGCGACGGCTACATCGATGTGCTTGTCACGACCGGAGCTAATATGGTGCACGACACTGTCGAAGCTCTAGGACTTCACCATTATAAAGGCACAGACTGTACAAACGATATCCAGTTACGGAATGAATGCATTGACAGGATTTACGATGTTTATCTTCCTGACCAGCACTTTACAGACCTTGAAGAATTTCTACAGGGCGTCTATGCCGGGCTTCCTAAAGAAAAACTCTCGATCCGTCAGGTGCTTACCGAGATCGGAAAAAACCTTGATGATGATTCCTCTATCCTGAAAACCGCAGCAGAAATGGGTGTGCCAGTTTATTGCCCTGCCCTTCAGGACTCGGTAATAGGGCTTCAGGCATGGCTATATAAAGAAGGAAACCCTCTGCATGTTGATGCATTTGCTGATATGCACGAGTTTATAGAGATCTGCTATGCGGCTGAGAGTGCAGGTGCCCTGCTCATCGGTGGAGGGGTTCCCAAAAATTATATCCTCCAGTCCATGCTTGTAACCCCCAAATCTTTTGACTATGCAATCCAATTAACAATGGATCATCCTGAGACTGGTGGTCTGAGCGGGGCAACCCTTGATGAAGCCCAGTCCTGGGGAAAAGTAGGAGAAAACGCAAAAGCCGTAACCGTGTATGCAGATGCTACTATTACTCTCCCGCTTATGGTTGCAGCTGTGCGTACACGCCTTTCAAAGAGGTGATTTTATGGAAAAGAAAAGCTGTCTGATCCTTGCCCTTGATGTCTCCGACAGAGAAGAAGCTCTTAAAATTGCAGAAGATGTTTCGGAATTCGTGGACGCTATAAAGGTAGGCTATCCTCTAATACTTGCTACCGGGCTTGGAATCATCAGGGAGCTTGCAGAGTTTGCTCCCATAATAGCTGATTTCAAGGTTGCCGATATTCCAAACACCAACCGCCTTATCTGCGAGCATGTCTTTGAGGCAGGAACCGATGCAGTAATTGTCCAGGGTTTTACAGGCCGGGACAGCCTTGATGCCTGCATTGAGATTGCTTCAGAATACGGGAAAGACGTGTTCGTGGTAAGTGAAATGAGCCACCCTGGAGGAGCCGAATTCCTCCAGCCCGTCGGAGAAGCAATCGCAAGAATGGCAGCCGAAGCAGGAGCTTTTGGCCTTGTTGCACCCGCGACCAGACCGGAAAGAGTAACGGCAATTAGAAAAATTATTGGTGACAAACTTACCATCATCTCTCCTGGAGTCGGAGCTCAGGGAGGAAAAGCGTCTGATGTTATTGCCGCAGGCGCAGACTGGGTAATCGTAGGAAGAGCAATTTACAAAGCAGAGTCACCAAGAGAAGCTGCCCGCAAGATTGCTGCTGAGATTGAAGCAAAACTCAAGGGAGAAATCTGAAAAATATTTTTTAAGACATATTTTGTATCTTCATATGTTTTTCTTTTTTTCTGAAAGATATTTCTTATATTAACCGCATTTATTATCTGAACATCAATTATCTGAACATCAATTTAGTGCCTATGATGAAAAATTTTGCTGATTTCGTGATGAGCCCTATGAGTTCTGAGGCACAAAAATTGTCCCGTATCTGATCAGGATAAAAGCTAAAACATGTACCGAAGAAGTAGCGTCTAAATCCCCAAATTCTCAAAAAAGATCAAAACATGTGCAATTATATACTTAAAAATTCGTACCTATTTATGGGGATTCGCTCACCCCGTTACATCCTATATACCAGGCTAGGAGAGGGTCTGTCCAGATCGTCACTCTCCATGACCAGCTTTTAGTCTCCATTTAAAAAACGGAAATACATTCTCAGTACTGGTATGCACTTTTGATTTTGGTCTCATCCTTTCTGGCTATCGTTATATCGCCGACGTTACTCAATGCAATTTTCTGAATTCCGTTCATTAATTCTCTATTTTCTCCTTGTTTTTCGTTTCGTCACTTTCCCGATTCTTATTTCCGTCATCTGACTATTCAGGCAAGAAAATGTTTAAAGGAAGACGTAGTTCACTTCAGCATGATAAATTACTGGGATAGGTGAACTATATATGAAAATAGCAGTGTGCGGAAAAGGAGGAAGCGGAAAAAGTACTATTTCGGCACTCTTGGCAAAGGAAATGGCAAAAACTAAAAACGTGCTTGTGCTCGACATTGACGAGTCCAATTACGGGCTTCACAGCCAGTTAGGAATGGCGGCTCCTAAGGATCTTATGGAATATTTTGGGGGAAAAACAGGCTTTAAGGAAAAACAAAGGACTGCTCCCAAAAAAACGCAATTCTTGGGGCTTGCAGCCAGTGGGAGTACTTCAGGTCAGCCAGCGCAGCAGCAGTCCAGCTTTTTCGAGAAGAGATGGAGTTTTTCCGACCTCCCGCCAGAATTTGTGGAAGAAAAGAACGGAGTCAAACTGATGGCAGTTGGCAAAATTCACAATTTTGGGGAGGGCTGCGCGTGCCCAATGGGAGCTCTGACAAGGGAATTTCTTGAGAACCTTGAACTTGGAAAGGATGATCTTGTAATCGTGGATACCGAAGCCGGCACTGAGCACTTCGGGCGTGGAGTTGATAAGGACTTTGACCTGATTCTTGTGATTGTTGATCCTTCCTATGAGTCCCTCAAGCTTTCAAAGAAATTTGGTGAATTTGGCGCTCAGTGTGGGTGCAGGGTTTACTTTGTACTTAATAAAGTTGAACCGGACATAAGAGAAGAGATGCTAGCGTCGGTAAATTGCGTGAATGTCGTGGCTGAAATTCCGGAAAGAAGAGAAATTTTTAAGACGTCCCTTAAGGGCAAAGAACTTGATTTCGAGCTGGATGAAATCAAGAAGCTTGTAGAGTTTCTGGAGAAAAATGGAGTTATTAATTGAATTATTTATTCTTGAGCTGGACAGCAAACTAACCTATACCAGCTTTTAAATCTATTTTTGTGTTTTCTCAAAAACTGTAAACTTTCATCGTTTCTCATTTTTTCTGCAAGTTAAATAATCGTACGTACGAGAAGAGAACTTCAGGGCACTTATCCGAAAGTATATTATTGATCGTGTTATTTGATAATGTAAAAGTTTTACCTGGTTTCGGACAGCAGGTATGGTTTCTGAACTGTCCTTATAGAACTTCAGATTTGCTGTCACCAATCGAGTAGATCATCTAAACTTGCAGACATTAATCAATTGGAATATATTTAACCTGTAATTATAAAGGTATTTTTCCTGTATAAGTACTGGAGACAATAATTATGACAATGCGTGAGTACATGCTTGGAAACGTGGCAATTGCCCGCGGGCTTCTTGAAGGCGGCGTGCAGGTTATTGCAGGCTATCCCGGAACTCCGTCGTCGGAGATTATAGATACGCTTGCAGCCCGAAAAGACCGGGATTACCATGTAGAATGGTCGGTTAACGAAAAGGTTGCAATGGAGGTTGCAGTCGGAGCTGCCTGGACAGGCGTTCGTTCTGTAGTGACAATGAAGCATGTCGGGCTAAACGTTGCAGCAGATCCCTTTATGACACTTGCTTATGCAGGAACAAAGGGCGGGATGATTGTAATCGCTGCTGATGACCCGTCGTGTCACTCATCCCAGAATGAACAGGATACGCGGCGTTATGCCCAGTTTGCCCTTGTGCCCTGTTTTGATCCCGCGACTCCCCAGGAAGCAAAGGACATGCTGCCCTATGCTTTTGAGTTCTCCGAAAAGTTTGAAGTTCCTGTGATCTTCAGACCCACCACCCGAATTTCGCACGGGAAGTCAGATATTGAACTTGGAGAGATACCCGTAGAAAAACCGGCTCCTAATTTTGAAAAACTTCTGGACCGCTGGGTCATGCTCCCGAAGAACGCACGTCCACGCCATACACATCTCCTTTCTATCCAGCAGTCCATTGAGGATGCCCTTGCCGAATCCCCATGGAATTCCCTTGAACTAAAATCCGATGCAAAATTCGGAGTAATAGGTGCAGGCATTGCCTCAGTGTATGCAAAAGAAGCACTTACGGAACTTGGACTTGACGTTTCGTACCTTAAGATAGGAACGTATCCGGTTCCGAAAAAGCTGATTCTCGAACTGCTTGAAACCGTAGACACCGTACTTGTGTTTGAGGAACTTGAGCCTATCGTGGAAGAACAGGTAAAGATGATTGCACAGGAAGCCGGGATTGAGGTTTCGGTGCTCGGGAAAACTAATGGTTTTGTGCCAAGGGAAGGAGAACTGGATGTAAGTGCCTTCCTTGAGGTTCTTAAGAAAACCTTCGATCTTGAGACCGAAGCTGAAACATCAGGCAAATCTCTTGAGCTTGCTCCTCGCCCGCCTGCTCTTTGTGCAGGCTGTTCTCACAGGGCAACTTTCCATTCAATGAAAAAAGTCTTTGGAAAGGATGCGATTTACCCCAGCGATATCGGTTGTTACACCCTTGGAATCCAGAGCGGGACTGTTGAGACCACTCTCTGCATGGGCTCAAGTATCAGCGTTGCTTCAGGGCTTTACCACGCAGGAGAAAAGCGGCCTATCTGCTGTTCTATAGGAGATTCAACTTTTTTCCATTCAGGCATGAACTCACTCCTGAACGCAATTGTCAATAAAGCAAATATCACGGTTACTATTCTGGATAATCGTATTACAGCCATGACCGGACATCAGCCAAATCCAGGCGTCGGGTACACGGCAACAGGAGAGCCAACCGTCCAGGTTTCACTTGAAGAGCTCTGCAAAGCAATGGGTGCAGAATTTGTATCGGTTGTCGACCCTTATAAGCTTGAAGAGACACAGGAAGCTTTTAAGGCAGCAAAAGAATTTGAAGGCGTAGCTGTGGTTATTGCCAGGCAACCCTGCGTGATTTCAGGAAAAAGGGCAGGTATACGTCGGAACCCATATGTTATTGATCCTGATAAATGCGAAGGCTGCAAGCAGTGTATTAAGTTTGGATGCCCTGCAATTGAGTTTAACGAGCAAAATAAATGTGCTGTAATTACGGCCCTTTGCAGTGGGTGCGGAGTATGTGCCCAGATCTGCAAGTTTGATGCGATTCAGGAGGTGAAGCGATGAGCCAGGCTGAACAAAAGAAACTAGATCTCCTTATTACAGGAGTAGGAGGACAGGGTGCAATCCTTGCCTCTGACATTATAGGAAAAGCCGCAGTTACTGCAGGACTGCCCATCCGGGCTGCGGAAACTCACGGCATGGCCCAGCGTGGAGGTTCGGTTGTAAACCATATTCGGGTTGGAAATAACTACGGTTCCATGATCCCGAAAAAAGGTGCAGACCTTCTGCTTGCCCTTGAGCCCATGGAAGCAGTCAGGTACCTGGATTTCCTGAAGGACGGCGGAATTGTTATAATGAATACGCAACCCATAATTCCTGTAACTGTCACCTCAGGCCTTACAAAATATCCGGAAGTCTCAGATATTCTTGATTTTCTTTCGGAAAAATACATAGTCAAAGCCTTTAATGCAGATGATCTGGCTTACGAAGCTGGGAACAGGCTTGCAATGAATGTCGTGATGGTGGGAGCAGTCTCAGGCTATCTGCCAATTCCTAAAGAAACCCTGCTTGAAAGTGTTAAAGCCCTTGTGCCGCAGAAAACAATTGAAGTGAATCTCAGGGCTTTTGAAGCGGGAAGGCAAAAAGTAGAGGAAAGCTAAACCTTTCCTTTTACTCCTTTATAATAAAGAAATTGCTTCCTATCGTATTTTATGTCATCTGAACAGGTATGTTAATTGCAAAGCCACTCGTTATAAATCTCGTTAATTCCCTTAGGACTTATGCAGTTGAAATGAAAAATCAACAGCATCAGACCGTTAACTGTCTAATACGTGACTTCAATCCACAGTTTTTTCCGTAATTGAGTTTGTTCTTTAAGTGCGTAAGTCCCATATCTTCGTGAGTCTATATCTTCGTGAGTCTATATCTTTGTAAGTCCTGTATCTTTGTAAGTCCTGTATCTTTTATAGATTCCAGACTGCTAATTACACTGTACGTCTAGCTTCAGAGCTAAAGGATTCCTCATTAAATCACATGTACAAATAGAACACAACTGCCTAGAATTTTAGAAATACCTGTTAATTATTTCGGAATCAGGAGAAACAATTTACTTGGTTTAATAACTAAAGTTTCTAAGAAAACTTTTTTATACTATTATGTTATTTTTACTTTAAACTATATTATTCTTTTAAGTCATTTGCAATATCTAAGCAGGCATTTTTAACATTTAAGAAAGAAATTATATTGGTGGAAGGTGTGTTTCGATGTTACTAAGTAGTATCTCATCTAGTATTGCCTCAAGCGCTGCCGCATCGAGTGCAATAACAATGGTCACGACCCCAGGGCTTCCTCAGTATGGGGCTGCAATAGTTGTTGGACTTATAGCTCTTCTTTCCCTGAAAGAGGTTTTTTCAGCATCTGAAAAGTGGAATAAATATCTTAATAATTCATTTAATATGGCAATTGTTCCTTTGTTATTCAGCTTTGTGGCAATTGTAGTTTTTAATGTTATAGCGATTATCAGACCATGATTACAGCTTTTATAGAGTATTTTACTTTTGGCTCTTCGTCATTCCCTGTGGATAAGATGATTTTCAATTCGAGACCACATTGATTTTTATGAAGACATTATGAGGATATCCACACAAAACAACGAATAACCTTACTTTTTCTCCTTTTCTATAAATTAATAGTTAATTATTCTTATTTTTTTGAGTACTTTTCATTCAAAAAACCTATTTTAGATTTAATCTGTAGGTCCAAATTTTTAAGCGCATAAATATCGCTTGATATCGACTTATGCGCTTAAACTTAAGCACATCGGATGCAAGATAATATTTTTAACTCGCCATCATCTGTCCTCTTAGATATGAGAAAAAGCATATATGCGCCTAAAAAGACAGAATTCAGGCTTAATCCAATGCTTTTTGTTATCTTCAGCTATCTATAATCAACATCAAAATCTAATCTGGCAGTGTGTCAATTTTTCTGTAAATATTAGCTCTCAAAAAGTTCTGGGGTAGAGAATTCTCATTGGAAAGATTATTTCTCATTGCACCCAAAAATTTGATTATAAATTTACAGCAAATTCACGACACTACCTGCTGAATGCTTATACTGGTTTTAATAAATCTCAGAACATTACTCCACTCAGATAATGAGGAAAAACCCCAAAAAGGAAAACATTTACTAAGCCGTGAAAGATAGCAATAAAGGGCAGACTTCTTGTCTTGTAGAAAGCAAAGCCCATGAAAAGTCCTACAAAACCCGTATATAAAACTTCATGGAAGGTACCATATCCCGAGTGCATGAGCCCAAACAGAAGACCTGTGATTAACACCGCTTCTTTCACACTGAGCGCATCTTCAAGCCTGGTCTGGAGGATTGACCTGAAAATAAGTTCTTCAACTAAACCCACGAAGAAAACCATTATAAAAGTAAGTTTAAGCAGGTTTCCGATGGAAAGATCCTGAATAAGGTAGCCTGGATGGATAGTAAAGTATTCTCCAAGCCCAAAAAGAAAGCCCAGTGGAATTGAAAGGATAATATAAGCAGGAAGATTATTTGTAGTAATCCCTATATGCTCAAAAGAGGAACGCTGATTAATTATTATAATTGCCAGAGGAACTAAAAGAGGGGCGTAGACGAAAACGAAGGTATAAAGGGTGTTATTAAAAAATACAGGCATCGAAAGATTTACCAATCTCAGGATAGGGAGGAGCATTAGAGCCTGATAAATTCTGTATACTTTGAGATTCTTTATGATTATATCGGAAAGAGATAACGCAATTAAAACTCCGATATGTATCCAGATAGCGATTTTTATTCTGTCTGCATAGATAAGGAGTTCGGCCAAGCCTATGAATACAACAGGTATTGCAGTAAAGAGCCTGATCCTTTCGGCCTCGAATTCTTCCAGATTTATATCTTCAAGCCCTAATTTTTTCCAGATTTTATGCGGATAGAGCTCTCCTGGAGGATGTTCGATCAGTTCTTGCTCTTTTGAAGCCATACGTCGATATATTAGAATAATCAGAAAGGCTGCCCCAATTCCTCCAAAAGTGTAAATAATATCGACATATTGTTCGATGTGTTGGAAAGGCCCTGAACTTTCATCAGACAAAACAAATTTAGAAAAACCTGGTTCTCCCGCATTGTTGGAAGGTACCAGTTTCAAGACAGGTTCTGTCTGTGAGGATGAGGAATTATTCGAGTCACTACAACATGCAGGAGAAACTGCCATTAAAGCCAGACTCAACACTAAAATAATTATTAGAAGATCTAGCTTTTTTTGTTTAGTATGAATAAGTCTTTTTTTCATTGGAACTCCTTCTTTCACTCAGGGCTAACTCATTTCTGTTTGTGCAAATCTGTCAGATATTCCACAATCTCTTATTGTAAATAATATATAAAGTTTCGTATATAGTCAATAGTTCCGATCGGGAATCTCAAATTAGCTTTTAAAATCTCTATATAATTTGATACCACTTCTTTACAAGTATCTCCCAAACAAATTTTTGCTTTCAACTTTATTTTGCATTTCTGTTAACACCAGTAGTTGATATGCTATGAAACTCAATAGAGAGTAGAGTTTTTTACTCTGATTTCTCACTCTTCTGATATCGAACTTTACTGTACCTTTAATATGTCCGTGTATCTTTTCACATTCAGCTCTCTTTTTATACTGATCAAAAAGTCTCATCTCAGATATTCTGGTTTCTCAGGTACATTCCTACCTGTTCTTTCCTCCCAATTTCATATAGAAATCTGAGTTTGTTTTCCATTGGTGCATGAGTATCTCCACCGAGTTTCCACTTTTTATTCACCCAGTGATCGATTCGTTCCTCTTCACCTTCTTGATTGATTACTGCATTTGAAGCGTAGGAAATAATCGTTTTTGCGTTCAGATGATACCAGATATCAGAATGATTGCGGAATGAATCATAACCTCCGTCAGCAAAATAAAATTCCAGATTAGCGTTCATGTTCTTTAGAGCTTCAATATGGGCGATAAGTTCTGGAGAGTCACCAGAAAGTCCTTTTGTATGAGTCATGAAAATAGGATAAGTTCCAACCATTGTAATATGTGCCTTATCCATTTTGCATTCATAATGAGGATTATAATCAGCATGTTTGTCATATCTTGAAGCTTCAAGTGGAGTGGAATCAATGCCTTCGGTTAAGTGAAAAATCGTGACAAATTGCATCAATGTCCCCAACATTTGTAAAATATTTTAAGAAATTAGGAGTTGGAACAAGATATCGATTTCATATGAACAGGCCAAAATTTAAGGCCGGTTTTTAATGCAAAATCGATAGCGTTCAGGTAAGAAAATTCCTTAACCGATGACCAATGAATCTGTATTTTATCTCTTGACCTATTTCCGATAGAAGCTACCTGACTGTCACATGTGTTTGTCTGCCAGTTTCCTTCCTGTTTTTTCCATGCTTTTCATTTATTACTTTTTATCTTCGTTACATTTAATTCAGCAATATTGTTAGGTAGTATGATAGTCTATGAATTTCAATTACCTAAATAACTTTTAACTATACATTTTTATTTTTTAAACAAATTACTTTTTATATTAATTTTTACACTACTGAAGTATCCAGAGGGTTTTTTTAGATAGTTTTCGTTTTCAGCCTTCTATTTCTTCTTTTTCTTTGTTTTGTTCCTCTGTGAGTTGCGGCAAGTGTCTTCAAGCCTGGGGTATATCGGAAGAGCTTTTCCATATATACAACGACCGTCCAGACTATGCGTGCATATATGTTTTTAAGTTTTTCTGATAGCTTTTTTTGAATTTTTATCTTATATTTTGGAGAAATTGTTACTTTAATGTTTAGATTTATTTTAGATTTATAGAATTATTTATTTCAAGCTTTTAGTTTAATAATATAACTTTATATTCATTTTACTAATAGGTCTACCAATAGACTTATATCTGATTTCTTATTATGTTATTGTGTTAGCTTTATAAAATAATATATTAGTTTTTAATATTAAATTACAAAAAAGTAATATAATAAAATAAGTTAAACAATTATATAGTTATTGAACTAATCCCAAAACTCAAATAGAATCTCTGAGTTTCCAAATCTCGGATGACCAATCAAGTTTCTTAACACGAAAGTAGTTCTGAAACATTGTTCTGAAGGTCAAAATTGATTCTGCAGGAATTAGCTCATTAAAATTAGATGCCCTTTAATATCTAATTAGAATACATTCTAATATTCCATTACGCTTAGGGGTCATCCAAATTGAGCAATGAAAGACTAGTGGGTAAGAGTGACCAGTGTGTAACTCAGAAACAAATCACACGTGCTAAGAGTACAGCTCCGCAGAATGTCACAGTGATCCTTCCTGCCTTCAATGAAGAAATTTCCATTGGGAGTGTAGTCCTACTTACCAGATATTATGCCGACAGCGTAATCGTGGTCGATGATGGAAGTTCGGACAGGACGGCCGATATTGCAAGGAAAGCAGGAGCTGAGGTAATTGTTCATGAAGTAAACAAAGGGAAAGGTGCAGCCCTCAAGACCGGATTTGCAGCCGCAGATGACCTAGGTGCGGATATAATAGTTACCATGGATTCCGATGGTCAGCACAACCCTGCCGAAATACCGAAACTTGTAGATCCTATTATTAAAGGTGAAGCCGATATTGTCAACGGTAGCAGGTACTTAAACGGCCTAGACAAAAATACTCCTTCTTATCGCCGTGTCGGCCAGACTATTCTCGACGGGGCTACCAAGCTAAACTCCGGGCTCCATATTACCGATTCCCAGAGTGGCTTCCGTGCCTTTTCAGCTTCAACAAAAGATGCTTTCCGCTTCAAAGCCCAGGGAATGGCCATAGAAAGCGAAATGCTTGCAGATGCAGGCAAATCCGACCTTCGCATAGCCGAAGTTGAAATTGGAGTCCGATATGACGTTGACTGTTCAACCGAACACCCAATAAAACACGGTTTGGGAGTTCTTCTAATGATTTTAAAAGATATTGAGTTCAACAAACCTCTTTGTTACCTTACAGTTCCTGGATCGGTTCTTGGAATAGGCGGTCTTATTCTGGGCATTCTTTTCTTGCAGGACTTCACGGTGGGAAAAAGCTTGGACTTCGGACCGACCATGTTCATGATTCTGTGTATTATCGTAGGGAGTTTCATGGCTTTGACAGGTCTCTTACTGCATTCGATATCTGCAATTTTGCGGGAGGCGAGGACGACTTAATTTCTTTATGGAGGTGAGTGGTCATTTATAAATTCAACTTTTCAGGCAGTGTAGAGAAATTAGGGCTTCATGTTTGTATAATTCTCCCGAGATACCAATTCTGAACCTAAATTTCAATTTCAGAGCTGCCAACTCCGATTCACTTTATTAAAATATTAAAAATTTGTTAAGTTTTAGGCATTGATGACTGAAAGTGATAAACAAATAAAGATCGTTAAAGGTGTTAATAGTAATGATTGGTATCATTCTCGGTACGAGACCAGAAATTATCAAAATGTCTCCTATTATAAAAGAGTGTGAAGAACAAAATCTGGACTATTTTATACTTCACACTGGCCAACATTATTCCTATGAAATGGATCGTATTTTTTTTGATATATTAAATCTTCCACAGCCTGAATACAACTTAGATGCAGGCTCTGGAACTCATGCATCTCAGACCGGTAAAATAATGTTGGGCATTGAAAATGTTCTACTTAAAACGCAACCAGATATTGTTCTGGTGCAGGGAGATACCAATACAGTTCTTTCAGGAAGTCTCGTGGCGGCTAAATTAAATATTAAAGTTGGTCACGTTGAGGCTGGTCTAAGGAGCTTTGACCACAGTATGCCAGAAGAGATAAATCGCATTGTTTCAGATCATATTTCTGATTACCTTTTTGCACCAACTGAGACTTCATCTCAACAATTAATAAAAGAAGGGATCGAGCCTGAAAAAATTTTTGTAACAGGAAATACGGTTGTTGATGCTGTATATCAGAATATTAAAATTGCAAAAGAAAAAATAAATACTCTGAAAGATTTCCATTTATTTCCCAAAAATTATATTCTTGTTACCTTTCATCGAGCTGAGAATGTCGATATTAAAAAAAGGTTAGAAGGAATTATAATAGGATTAAAATTAATCAAGGACTATTTCTCACTTCCAATTGTTTTTCCAATTCATCCAAGAACGGAAAAAATGGTTGAAAAGTTAGGTCTTTCTCTTGAAGGAATTGATGTTATTCCACCACAGGGATTTCTTGAATTTCTTCAGTTAGAGGCTAATGCTAAATTTGTGTTAACGGATTCTGGAGGTCTACAAGAAGAGACCTGTATACTAAGAGTACCTTGTATCACATTAAGGGATAATACTGAACGCCCAGAAACGCTGGAAGTAGGATCGAATGTCTTAGCTGGTGTAAATCCATTGGTAATTCTAAACTCTGCTAAGAATGCTGTTAAGGAGAATAATTGGAGTAATCCCTATGGCAATGGAAATGCAGCAAGATTAATTGTAGATATATGTAGACTTGCAACTAAGGAGAAGAATTGAAGTAATCAAACTGAATGAGGAAATACTACTAGTTGGTGAATAAAATGAGAGACTATACAAATGATTATGAAGGGAAAACTATACTTGTTACTGGAGGAGCTGGTGCCATTGGTGGAAACCTCTGCCGAAAACTTTCGGAGATGAATGCGCATAAAGTTATCATATTAGATGATCTCTCCTCTTCTTATGAATGGAATATACCGAAGGCAGAGAATATTTTTTTTGTTAAAGGGAGCATTTTGAATGATGAACTGCTGAAGCGGGTCTTTAAAGAAAAACCTGACTATGTTTTCCATCTCGCTGCTCATTTTGCAAACCAAAATTCTGTTGATAATCCTGAGAAAGATCTTATGATCAATGGTATTGGGATTCTCAAAGTTCTTCAATACGCTCAACTTGTTAATGTAAAACGTTTTGTTTACTCCTCATCTGGGTGTGGAGTCTATGGTCTTGATTCAAAAATGCCTTTTGAAGAGCAGGATATCTCAATAAGTCTTCACACACCTTACCAAGTAACCAAACTCCTGGGTGAACTTTATACAAATTATTTCCACAACCTTTATAATATGCCTACTGTAAACGCTCGTTTCTTTAACTCCTATGGGCCAGGAGAAGTCCCCGGGAAATATCGAAATGTGATTCCAAACTTTTTCTACTGGGCAATGAAAGGAATGCCACTTCCCATTACAGGCAAAGGAACGGAAACAAGAGACTGGACTTATGTGGGAGACATCGTCAATGGTCTGGTTGCTATGGGTATCGAAGAAGAAGCTATCGGCGAAGCTTTTAACCTTGGTTCCGGGACTGACCACCAGGTCATCAAAATGGCAACAGTTGTGAATGAATTGACGAATAACAAAGCTGCAGTTACTTTCAAAGAACGCAGAGACTGGGATGTAAAAACAAAACTTCTCTCCTGTGTGGATAAGGCTAATAGAGTACTTGGATACAAACCTCAGATGAAATTTGAGGATGGCCTGAAAAATGTGCACATTTGGTTTAATGAAAACTGGGAAAATATTGAGAAAAGTGCCGAATTCTGGTGATGCTAAATGAATATTTTACTGCTTCAGGAAACAGATTGGATTAAAAGAGGTCCTCATCAACAGCATCATCTGATGGATAGAATGGCATTGAAAGGTCATAAGATAAGAGTAATTGATTACGAGTTTCTCTGGAAAGAAGATAAAGAAAAAAAAGTACTTACTGGCCGGAAAGAAATCAATAGAGCTTATAAGGTATTCAAGGAAGCTGATATTACTCTTATCAGGCCAGGGATGATCAAAGTTCCAATTCTTGATATGGCAACTATTCCTTATTTTCACAATAAAGAAATTAAAAGGCAAATTCAAGAGTTTAAGCCAGACGTAATAATAGCATTTGGTATTCTTAATTCATATATTGGTTTGCAACAAGCAAAAAAGCACAATATACCTTTTATATATTATGTCATAGATCATTTGCATAAGCTGCTACCAAGCGAATATATGCAAATAATTGCAAAACAATTAGAAAAACAGACAATTAAAGGCGCAGATAAGATCTTTGTCATAAATAAAGGATTAGAAGACTATATCATTGAAATGGGTGGAGATATCAATAAAATATCTATAATTACAGCAGGTTTAGATCTTGAAAAATTCAATCCCAAAGTAGACGGATCATCTATTAGAGCAAAGTATGGAGTTAAGAAAGATGATCTATTGTTATTCTTTATGGGATGGATATACGACTTCTCCGGAATGAAGGAAGTTGCAGAGAGTCTTTCTGCCAATGAGAATGAAAACATCAAATTAATGATAGTCGGCGATGGGGATCTATATAAGCCACTGCTCAAAATGAGATCCAAAAAAAACTTGGATGGAAAGTTAATATTAACAGGGAAAATTCCGTTTGAAGAAATCCCAGAGCACATTGCTGCTGCTGATATATGCCTTTTGCCAGCTTATAAAAATGAAATTATGAAGGATGTTGTCCCGATTAAGTTATATGAATATATGGCTTTAGGGAAGCCGATTATTGCAACTAACCTTCCTGGGGTGCAGAAGGAGTTTGGATTTGACAGTGGGATTAATTATATTGAAGATTCAACTAATACATTATAGGACTTACGCAGTTAAAATGCCGAAAACTTGATATCTTTATAAATATACTTATGGCTTAGTGTTTCTCTAAAAACGTACGGAGTTATGGACATAAATCCACCTAAGTGTACCGACATTGACTACATTAAATATCTCATTGCGGCTTCTAAAGTTTTTAGCTGTACTGAAGCTGCTAGATGTTATCCAGACATAGCTAATGCTCC